>JAZUPS010000033.1:0-3543 GCA_045605305.1 Victivallaceae bacterium | reverse complement strand
CAGAACGACATGGCTACGATCCGACTTATAAAAGTTACAGCCAGGGCCGCCGGAGCAAGCGCATACGGAATAGACAGCCGCGGCAATCTGGTCATGGAAAATTTCACTGCCGATATAACTGTTTCCGGCGTAACAAATGCTTACGGGCTCCATGAGGCAAATACCAAAAACAAAACGCTGACTGCCGCCAGTTTGTCCGGCAGGATGAATGTTGCGGCAAAAAACAGCGATAAAATAAGTGGTACCGCACAAGCCTGCGGACTTTATGTTTACAATGATATAAATCTGTCAGACGGAATTTTCAACACCTGGAATATTACCGCCGACGGCAGAGAAGCCAAAGCATACGGGATCCATACCAAACACGGCATGATTCACATGGATACAGCCATCATCGCCAATAAGCTGA
This sequence comes from Victivallaceae bacterium, assembly GCA_045605305.1. Lineage (GTDB taxonomy): Bacteria > Verrucomicrobiota > Lentisphaeria > Victivallales > Victivallaceae > UBA1784. Next base: position 3,134 of record JAZUPS010000033.1, on the reverse strand, counting down.
CCGTAACAGCAAAATCAACGACTTCGAGCGAGGCTTATGGTATTTGCTGCACCACCTCCAATACGCCGCGTCCCATACGGCTTGCCGGAATATCCGGAGCATTCACGATCAAAGCCTCGGGCAGCAGCTATTATATACAGGCATACGGCATTTACAGCAAATATGGTATGTCATCCACCGGAGCGTTTTCCGGTAATTTTACCGTGGAAGCCAAAGCACGGGATACCGCCAGAGCATTGGCGTACGGCATTTATATCGGCGGAACGAACTCCGGCAGCTGCCACGCTTATTTGAGCGATATTACCGGGAAATGGAATATCAAAGCTCAAGGCTCAAAAGACACTCAAGCCTTTGCTGTCAGTACGGAAGATGAAATAATTATCGGAAAACTCAGCGGTAATATTACTGTTACTGAAAGTAACAGCGATAAAAACAATGTCAGTGATGATCATTTCCGGGCAGGTGCATTTGAAACCGGGGAAACGCTTGATATTGAAAGCATTTCCGGTAAGATCACTGTTACCGGTACAAACGCATGCGGATTTTCAAGTGGAGCAATGAACAACACCAAAAAAGCAACCGATGGCGATATGACCCTTGGTGATATGAGCAAAGCCACTCTGAAAGTTACCGCAAAACGGGGTAGTGCTTTCGGTATTTACGCTCGAAAACAAGCAAAACTGCTGATCAGCGATAAATTGTGGGATTTTGGAAAAATCACCGTTACGGGAGTCACTCAAGCTGCCGGCATAATGGCTGGCGGCGGTATAGCCGCGCGATCAAATACAGAAGAACAGATGGTATCAAGCGTTATAAACGGTACGATCACAGTTAAAGCCTCCAATGCCAAAGGTGTGGCATGGGGGATCGTTGCCGACAACTTCAATAACGTTGTTCTTGGAGCAAATATTTCGGCAACCGCAGCGAAAAATGCTGTGGGTGTAAGAATTTATAATGGAAACCTGGTGCTTGACGGAGCAAAAATCACCGCCAAAGCCACCGGTAAAAGCTCCGGCAAAAGCAATTATGCAGTTCAGGTGTTCGACACCGGCAACGATAATATGATTGAGCTGAAAGGCAAATCCAGCCTGACCGGCGATATTTACACAAACACCGGTACTGACAAAGTAATTATCGAATCCGGTTCAAAACTCAAGGGTGATCTGCTGGATGTGGAAGAGTTGGAGTTTGATCTGAACGATCCGACACAGGCAAAAAATGTTTTGTGGGAATCCACCAGAGAAAACAGTATCGGCATTGATCTTGGTATTGATCTGAATATTGATCTGGAACCCGGAATGACCGGCGATTTTCAACTGGTAAAAAAGCGGTCCGGCAACAAGTGGAGTTCTATTTTTGACACGATCTACCTGAATGATGACGAAAGCAAATTGCTGGTATCCGGCAATGCCATAGAGTCAGATTATCTCGCTGCCTTTTATTCAGACGGAGATTACAACTTTTCTCTGAAAGAAAAAGAAAATGTACTGATTCTGTCAGTAACCATTGCTGACTGAAAACAATCAAGCAGTGGTGGGTGCTCATTATTTGAGCAACCGCCCTCTCACACCACCGTACGTGCCGTTCGGCATACAGCGATTCAGTAATTTAAGTGCAGCTCATTATATGTTTGTACTAATTGTTATCGGGAATCCCATGTGTCAGGTAGATGATCCATACCATTGATCAGATCAAGATGATGGAGAATATCTTTGGTATTTCAGCTCAAATTTTGACATTTTTTTGCGTGATGCGGATTGACTTTCTTCAGAAACGGTGATATGTTGAGCAGTGGAAAATAAGCAATGAAAAAACTGGTCAGCACGACTGATCACTTTGAAACAAATTCAACTGTAGATAAATGAGGAGTCATAAACTATGACTGCACAACCGATCCGCATCATGACCTGCAACATTTGGGGAGATTATTTCGGCAATCCCGTTCCGCCCCGGGCATCGCTGCTGAAAATCGTTTTCGATAAGTATAATGCCGATATTCTCGGATTTCAGGAAACCACGGCAAACTGGTGGTCAAGCGAAGCGTTCAAGAATCTGGAGAAGAATTACACCGCAGTCCCCACGGAAACCGATGGCAGAGTCAATTACACACCGCTGTTTTTCCGGACATCGCGGTTTGAACTGCTGGAATCCGGCTGGAATCTTTTTCATGAAAAGCTTGATGTTTCCAAAGGCTGGACTTGCGCAGTCCTGAAAGAAAAGGGATCCGGGAGGGTTTTTGCCGTATTCAACACCCATTTCTGGTGGCAGCTGGAACTCAAAGATGAAGTCATCCGCCGTTACAATGCCATGGAAATGACCCACGCCATGAAACAGATCGCAGCATCATATCAATGTCCGGTTTTCTTTATGGGGGATTTGAATTGCCGGTATGATTCCAGCACATGGGAATATTTGAAGGAAAACAATTGGAAAACCTCCTATTGCTGTACCGATGATCACTCCACATACAGTTCCAACCACTACAACCCGGTGATCAATGCGGACGGGACATGCACGGGAAAAACAACGGATGAGCCGAAGGAATTTTCTATTGACCACATCGGGATTCCGGAGGGCGTGAAAGTCCTGCGTCAATATGCGGTCATCGACCGGGAAGCACTGGATGCCTCCGACCATTCGCCGGTCTATGCGGATGTTGAATTCTGAATTTACGCAGGGGGAAAGCACACTTTTTGCGGGCATTTCAGCAACACTGGCACTTGCTTGAAGCCTGTTGCCAACTCTTGTTCAGAATGTCTTTTGTGGTGCGGCTCCCCCTCATCCGGTTCAACGGATCCCGCAGATCCGGCATTTTTTGATCAGGGGGAACGGAATGAGTACGGAGAAAACATCTCTGGATTATTATCCCCCCCCTCTGTAATTTATCCATTGATGGAGATGCAAGCTGGTGAGAATTTCACTTGCGGCGGGATGGATTTATGGGGGGATAAAGTTTCAACAGTTTTTACATTTTTGGAAGGTCAGACCGAACTTTCCCAAATATTTGCCCAGACGGTCGGAATCGTTGGTCGTGTTACGCTGTTTGCGCGATACGGCAAAAAGTTTTTTTCCGGCTTCAGCACGGCTTTGACTCGTACGGCAGACTTCCACAACTCTTGTTAATTGGCAAAGAT
>JAZUPS010000032.1:0-2104 GCA_045605305.1 Victivallaceae bacterium | reverse complement strand
TATTACTGCCTGAAACGGGAACTATTTTAAATGACTGCAGAGTTCCGGGAGTCGATTCAAACGTTTCCACCGGCATATTGTTGCGATAAACTGAAATTTGCATAATTTAAAGCCTTCTTTCTATGATGATCCATTCCCCTTATCCGGAATTTGACTGCAATATAAATTATCACGTAAATAACATTATATCAACCGGAAAATATAAAATTATCCAAATAAAAGCACCGATGTCTCATAAAAAACAAAGGACGGCGACGGCGAACGAAGCAAGACGCGGGATCGCCCGCAATGCGCCGCCAAAAATAAAAAAAAGCCGCCGCATAACACGGAGGCTTCTTATCAGTCAGAACAACAATTACTTGTTGGCTTTGTCCCAGACTTCTTTTTTGACGAAAGCAGTCAGGTTGCGGCCGTCTTCGGTTTTGCCTTTGAAAGCATAGCTGGTGCGGCTGCCTTTGGTGTAGGTGACACATTCGGTGATTTTGGTAGTTACAGATTTTTTGCTTTTGACATCATAGAACGTGTGATCCATTTTTCTCTCCTTTAACTTTACAAAACTTAAAATAAAAAACCCGTTTTCACGCGACATTGATATTATACTCAAAAAAAATCAATAGTCAAGTGTTTTTTTGCAGAAAAATGAAAAAAAATGAAATTTTTTGCATTTTTCTGTTGATTTTCAACTATTTCTTGTCAAAAAACAGCTCTGAAAATGTTTTCAATGCAGCCCCTCTTTGATACCGTTTATCACCATCTGCGCAGCCACTCCGGAGATGATCAATCCGGTGAGCCGGATCAGCGGGCCGGTGAGATGGAGTTTCTCAAGGATCCGGTTTATTCCGGTGGAAAAGAGCATGACGGTAAAATTGATGAATATTCCCAAAAAGAGAGAAATACTCACAGACAACGAGCCGTACTGGGCGGCAGTGCTGATACCGGCGGCAATGATACCGGGCCCGGCGATGAGCGGAGTTGCCAACGGGATCAAAGAAAGATCGGTAAAGCTGATCCGTTCCTGGTGTTCATCCCGGTTTACAAACCGTCCTTCGCGGATAGCGACCATACCGATCATAAACAGAACGATACCGCCGGTGATCTTGAGCGAATAAAGTTCGACCCGGAAAATTTTGCTCAGTACCAATTCTCCGAAGGTTGCCAGGACGATCAGAATCATCAGCGCTGCCGCAGAAGATTTCCAGGAAAGTTCCCATATCTGCTTTCTGGTCAGTTTCGGGTCATAGGTTGCAAGAAACATAACTTTGCTCGCCGGATTGAGCAAAGCAATAAAGTAAAATGCATTTTCAAGGATTGCAGTAAAGTCAAGATTCATTTTTTTTGTTTTCTCCATTAATTAAGTTGCTGGCGGCGTGCCGCCGGTTATGTTCAAATATGATGCCGCAGATCACCACGGCACTCATTCCCAGAGCAAGCAGCAAAATGAACCATTCGCCGTGTCTGATATAAAAAGTATTCCCGCTTCCGGGAGGATAAATCGGCACTTCCACGATGCCGTATGCCCGTTCCCGGAGCAGTTCCGGGCGGTGGGATTTTGAACCGATATACTGGGTGAATCTGCCTGCCGGAGTCACCACTCCGGAACCGCCGTTATTGCCGCAGCGGATCATGGTGAGACCGCTTTCGACACTGCGGATAACGGCATTGGCAAGATGCTGTTCGGGTTCACTGCTTGCCGGATACCAGGCATCATTGGAAATAACGATGAGCAGATTGCAGTTTCTCAAAGCGAATTTACGGATAAGATAACTGAAAACCCCTTCGTAACAGACGGCAACTGAAGCGCGCACATTCTGCCGGATGGTCAATGGTTCAAAATTATTTCCCGGCGCCAGATCCCGTCCCATATCGACGGCATCGACCAGCGCCTGCGGCAGAAATTTCCGGAACGGGACATATTCTCCGAAGGGGACCCGGTGAATTTTGTCAAAACGATCCACGCTGCGTTTCCGGGGATCGAAAAAGAGCGCGCTGTTGGTCACCTGCCATTCACCGCTGCCGCCGGAAGATTTTTTAAATGCCAGCATTCCGGTAAGATGAGGCGTTGCCGTCTCCCGGATCAGCGCAGAAAATTCCCGGCGGAACACCT
>JAZUPS010000031.1:0-5486 GCA_045605305.1 Victivallaceae bacterium | reverse complement strand
GCATAACTTTGGGAATCTGTCAAGCAGTTGCTCTTCACCTTTGGCTCCGACGAGTGAAAATACCCATTCTCGCCAAAGGGAGCAACTGCTATCTGATAACCGGGGAATAATATACAATGAGTACGGAGGTTTATTGGTGCGGCGGCGGCAAACGTGCCGCAAAAAAGGCGAAGAAAAACCCAGCGGGTGTTACTCCACTGAGTTTTGCCAAGCTGTTTTCCCAAAAGCGTTTTTTGCTTTGGCTTATGGGCAATTTCGCGCCTTGCTGTCGTCGCAACGCTCAGTTTCATACAAAGTATGCGCCTTCGCTTGCTCCTTGCAAAACCCGAAATTCCCTCATAATCCTGTGCAAAAAATAATCGATCAAGCCCCAGCGAAGCCGGGGCGCGACATCAAACCCCTGTGAAGGGGGTAAGGCGGAACCAGTAGGTCGAACCGGGTTCTGCATTTACCGTGATTTCAGTTACTCCGCGGTAAACTTTGCCGTTGAAAAGGTTGGTTACATCAGCTTTGAAAGGCATCTTGAAGGTGGATTTCCCTCCTTTAAGGCAATGCACCATCATAAAGTTGCCGTTGGTTTCGCACTGGAATCCGGCTTCACTGAGGTGATATGCTCCGGCTTCATTGACCAAGTGATTGAAATACTCCGGAGTAAGACCGCCTGCTTCACCGATGTAAACCGCTTTCCATGCAGGATATTTTTTCTCCACCACGGCGGGTTCGTTATTGTAGTTGTAACGGGCAAGAACCTTGCTTTGAGCATCCGCTTTTATCCAGATCAAACTCTGATGATCATACCATTGAGGTTTTGCCATCCGTTCAATATCCTGCTTATTCATCCAGTATGAAAGCATATTGAAAGGCACATCTTTTTTCGCATTTACCCGGTGATCGGTAACTCTTTTTCCCGCAACGATATCAAACCCGGTGGCGGCTTTGGCGCCACCGAGTCTGCCGGTACCGGAAAGGAAGATCAAAGTCCGGTCGGAGTTCTTCAGGGCATCCAGCAGTTTCTGCCGCGGGGCGTCGATATTGAACATACCGGCAAAGATCAGCACCTTGAACTTTTTCGCATACTCAAAATCCTCCAGCAGATCTTCAAGCATACAATAGCTGTAAGGGACAGAGGCACTTGCCAATAAGCCATTTTGAGTGGAAACCAGAGAGGTGAAATCGAACATGTAACGGGCTATCGGGTTGCGGTAAAACATTCCTTTGCCGTCAACCACCAATGCCACATCCGGATGCCATTTCACTGACGGAAGGGCAACTTCGCTTTTGCCGGTTGCGACAACACCTTTGATATCCTCCATTATGCGCGCATCATCAAATCTTCCCGGAGCGCTGTCACAGTACCAGAATCCCATGTCGTTGGCAAACATGACCCCGGCAAGTTTTCTGTTGGCAGAGCGCCACGATTCAATATCTGTAAGCAGTCCCCAGGTCACACTCATAAGCTCTTTTTCCCATTTGGGGGTGGCGACATAGGTGCGCAGATCAAGTTCATTGATATAGAGTTTGCCGTGCCGGTGCAAAGATGCCAGCGGCAGAGTTTGCTGGTTGACTGTCCCCGGCGGACGGGTTCCGTAGGGAGCCTGACCGCAAATGGCATCGAATTTCTGATTTCTCAAGAAGTCATCGAAGTCCATGGTTGCGCCGAAGTTGCCGGAGTAGGGGCCCAGACAGTAGCGGACAAGGAAGAGATCTTTGCCGAAAAGTTTTCTGGCATAATCTCCGATCTCTCCGGCGACCCGCCACGCGCCGGTTTTGTTGAAGCGGTAAAAATCCACGACCGCCTGCTCTTTTTCCGGGAAAAAGCAATCTCTGGTGGTCTCGATTTTGGCGGCATAAGCGGTTTCAAAGGTGACTTTGGGATCGTTCCACGCTTTGCGCAGAGCTTCCACGGTGCCGTACTCCTCTTTCAGAAATTTCCGGAACTCCCGGATGGCGTGAGGGCTGTAATCAAAATGCACCACCGTCATCTGGTTATCGTGTCCTCCGGCGATGTGCAGTCCGACGATCGCTTTGGATAAGCCGGTGCGCTTCAACTCCGCCACCAGAAGAGCGATCTGTTTTTTGTACTCTTCATGGAGTTTGGATGAGTAATAAGACGGCCACACACAGTGCCGGTTGTTGGGAGCTTTGCCGTTTTGAGTTTCATCGAGGTGGATGCCATTGCCGTAAACCGGCAGACCTTTTTCATTTATCCACGCCTCTTCCGGGAACTTTTCAGCGAACTTCCAGTAAGGATGCAAGCCGATAGTCAGAAGGATTTTTGAGTGGGGGGCAAGGCGCATAGTCTGCCGGATCATTTCGATTGCTCCGGCAACATCCATGGAACCATCCTCTTTCCAGAAACCGGGATAGGTTTTTTGGGGAAATGCTTCACCCAGACGGATGAATGGACGCATCAACTCCACTCCCGCTTCGCTGAACTCTTTGGCGTTGGAGAAGTTTTTGCCTTTGACGTAATGCATGTACGGCTCATTGATGATCGGAACTGCGATTTTGCCGTCGATCAGGAGCCGGGTTTTGCCGTCGATTTTCACCACTTTGCCGGTATGGTCGATGGAGTTTGCCAGAATTTTATCCACTTCGGCATCGCTGATGCACTGACTGCTGCGTTCACGGGGTTCGGAACGGCGCATGAAGCTGTTCCAGTTATCGGCGGCAGATTTTTCATTTTCGATGTAAAAGTCATCCCACACTGCGGTACTGGCGGCTCCGACCAGAATGAGAACCGGTTCGATTTGAGTGATATTATCCTTTATTATTCTCTGACCGATATGCTTTTCCCAGCTGTTTTCCGGGGTATTTACCACCAGCTGCATCCGTTCTCCCCCGTAGATGCCGGGATAGAAACTGTAGAGCTGAAAATCCTGAACTCCTGCCGGTTGAAGGCGCAAGGCAGCTCCGGAGTATTTGGCAGTGGCATTTTTTCCCTGATAAAAGGCGTTGAATTGCAGTTTATCACCGGCTTTGACCGGCAGAATTTTTTTGAATTTGATGACGATATATCCGAGATTGTTGCTTTTTTGCGTCAACAGAGCCTTTGAACCGTTGCGACCGGCACCGGAAATGATCTCCACTTTGCCTTCGGCTCCATTTTTGAACTCCACGGTAAAGGGGATTTCACCTTCCAGAGTTTCATGCCACAATGCGGTGGAAAAGTTCACATTCCGGTATTTATCAGAGTTTGCTCCGCTCCACGCTTCGCTGTTTCCCGCGGCAAAGAGCGACAGCAGTGAAAGCAGTGATAAAAGGGAGAGAAATTTTTTCATAATAAGATCCTAATCGGCTTACAAATATTTCAATCCCCAAAACTCATCTTCAGGAGCAATCGGGAAACCGAATGATTTTGTTTCCACATGACCATCCAGAAACGCCATATTAGCTTTGTCATTATGGGTCAGATTCACGCCTGCAGTTTCCAGATCGGCTTTAGTCGTGATATTGCCGTCAAACTGAAACATTTTGCTGGTCTGGTAACGGTAAACGGATGATAAAGGACGGGCAGAATCAGTCAGAGAAAAAACACCTGAAGCTGATTTCAAACTGGTAATTTTGATTGGAGTGCGTGTCCCACTGGCCATAATACCGAAAATACCGATACCTTTATCTGTTCTTCCTGAACCATTTACAGTATAACCGATATAATTTCCGTAGGCATTGCAGGTTTTTTCATCAGGAAGTGACGGACAGGTGAAAATCGGGTTAAGTTTTGTGTTTCTGCCACCTTCATAACAATAAAGATCGGTGATCCCCAAATTAGGCGACAGCAGCAGGTTCCAGGAAGTATACCATCCGCTTACACTGACGCTGGAATAACAATTGAAATCATCATTTGCAGTCTGATACTGCATCAAAGCATGATTCATCTGCTTGAGATTGTTGATACAACTGGCGGAACGTCCTCTTTCACGAGCGGAATTGAGCGCCGGAAGCAGGATCGCTGCCAGAATTGCGATGATCGCGATGACGACCAGCAGTTCGATCAGGGTGAAGCCCATGGGCTTTCTGTCATTGGTATGACAGAAAAGGATGCTCTGTGAAGGTGATTGATTTTTCATTTTTCTATTCTCCTTTTGGGTTGGGTTTATGAGACAATTTTTATGAACGCAGAATCACTTTCAAGTTTATTTTTTCATAGAAAGGTTGATCTTTATCCATCTCCTGCAGAAGGATTTTGATGGATTCCTGAACCGGGTGTTCGGCAGAGGAGATGGGGGATGAGTTGAAGCGCACTGCTTCTATATTGTTGAATCCGGCAAGAAAGATGTCTTTGCCGACGGTCAAACCGTTTTTACTGCACCATGAAAGAACCCCGAGGGCAAAATGATCGGTGTAACATGCCACTGCCCGGGTGTCAGGATGCTTTTGAAAGTGAGCGGCAATGCCGTTGTAACCAAGTTCAAAGGCTTTTCCGGCGAAATCCTCTTCCTCCCACTCCATAGCGGGAACTTGGATAACATGCTCTTTCCACACCTCTGAAGCAGTTAAAAGGGGATAAAACTTGCGGAATGCCGTAAAACGGTTATCGGGGAAATATTCTGCCCCGGACATCATCAGCCAGGGGATATTCCCGCTTTTTTCCAGAAGAAAATTCTGCAGTTTTGCGGATGCCGAACAGCCGTCAGTATGCAAATCGCGTTTGAAATGGGAGTTCCAGCCAATCAAGGTGCATTTTTTGCGGCAGATTTCCTCTTCGATCTTCTCATGTCCTCTGGGACTGCCGATGAAAATAAAGTGTTCCGTCCCGCGGGAGATAAGTTCCCGGATCTGAGCCAGATTTTCCTCTTCATTTACGGTCATCATGTTGTTGAAGTAGGTGGCATAACCTTTCAGATTCAACTGCTGCATCAGCTTCAGTATCAGTTCCCGGATATGGGCATCTTTTTCCAGTCTGCGCATGGCGGAAATGATACCGACAGTGCGGGTTTTGTGACCATGCATGATTTTGTAACCGAAATTGACCTTGTAACCAAGTTTTCCGGCAATATCCAGAATACGTTCCCGGGTGGCAGAGGATACACGGCTGGTGTTTTTATTGTTCAGAACCGCCGAAACCGCCTGAAAAGAAACGCCCGCTTCGGCGGCAATACTTTTGATGGTTACAGACATATACATCCCCGGAAACAGTTTGATTGAATGATTCTATCATTAAATATAGTCATACTTGTATAAAAAAGCAACAGAGATTTGAAAAAAAATCGTATTTTTTTACACATCCCGCTGAGGAATGGTGGAAAATGCAAGCCGGGGGGCGGCCCTCTCACGAGGGTTTGATGTCGCGCCCCGGCTTCGCTGGGGCTTGATCGGCGCTTTTGAAAAAAGCTTGGCAAAACTCAGTGGAGTAACACCCGCTGGGTTTTTCTTTCCCCTTCACAGGGGTTTGATGTCGCGGCGCTCCGTTGTCACGCCTTGATCGACGCTTTTGAAAAAAGCTTGGCAAAACTCAGTGGAGTAACACCCGCTGGGTTTTTCTT
>JAZUPS010000030.1:0-2887 GCA_045605305.1 Victivallaceae bacterium | reverse complement strand
GGCAGCAAAATTGCCGCCAATATCGCTATGATCGCAATGACTACCAGCAATTCTATTAAAGTAAATGCGCTCTTGGGAAGAGGGGAAAAACTTCTTTTCACGGGAAAAGAGGTTTTTCCCCTCTCCCCAAACCCCACTTCCCTTTTCAAGAAAAGCGGGATACTTTGCGATGATATATCCGAGCCCCAGCGAAGCGAAGGGCGAGTTTTTTCGCAACCCGCCGAGCGGGCGGGAAAAAAAGTTTCCCTTTCCCCCGCGCCCCCTTTCTCTTTCAAAAAAAGCGGGATACTTTTTGATGATAAATCACGCCCCGCCGTGCGGTAAGATTTTGTTGTTAAAAAATGCAATGATGAGAGAGTTCTGTTTACCAGCAGTTCGATCAAAGTGAAATGCATCTTTTTCATGATTCTTCCTCCATTAGCTTTGGGTTGCTTTCGATTTCTGTCAATAATATACTGCATGTCGATTAAAATAACCTTGAATTTTGTATCAAAAAGATGTATATTTGTATCGAATACATCGGCAACAGGATACAAAATCATGGAATTTTACTCCCGAAAAGACTACATTGAGAAATTTGGCATCCCGTTCCGGGTGCATTTTTTCTCCCAGCGCCTTGAAATTATGCACTTCCACGACTTTGATGAACTGGTTATAATCCTCTGCGGCAGCGGTATCCACCGGACAGCCACCATGGATACTCCGGTTTCAGCAGGGGATGTTTTTCTCATCCGCGGCGGAGAACATCATCTGTATGTGAATAATCAGCATTTGCAGCTGGTAAATGTGATGTTCGACAGCAGTTCATTAAAACTTGACTGGCAGAAACTCAACGATATTCCCGGCTTCAAAACCCTCTTTGAAACTGAACCGGAACTGCGGGAAAGAACCGGATTTCAAGGGAAATTGACCATTACCAGCGATCAACTCAATGATGTCCGCAAAATTTTGCAGAAGATCCAGCAGGAAATGGATGAGCGCCATCCGAGCTGGGAAATCATGTCTCTGACACTGCTTCAGGAGCTTTTTATAACGCTGGCACGAAGTTACAGTTTTTCCGGTCAGAAACAATCCCGGCGGATGTTCAACCTTGCCCGGATGATACAGTTTATTGAAAAAAATTATTCTTCAGATATTTCCCGTGATCAAATCATGTACGCCGGAAATGTCTCCAATGCAGTCGGCAGCCGGATCTTCAAGGAGTTTCTGGGCAAATCACCGGTGGAGTATCTGAACTTTATCCGCATACAGCACGCTGTGGAACTGCTGAAAAACGGTCAGGAAAGTGTTGCTTCCGTCGCCCGCCTCTGCGGATTCCGCGACAGCAACTACTTTTCAAGTTGTTTCAAAAAAAGCACCGGTTACTCTCCCCGGCAATTCAAACGATGGACAACCAACATTTGAATGGAGATATTTGCGCAAATGCGCTCTTTCCCGATATATGCACCGGGAAAAATAAATCACCTGCCCGCACCGGGAAGAGAGTTTCTTAAAAAAGTTCGTCTTTTTCCCGGAGAACCTGATCAAGACCGAGTTTCTGCCACGCTTTGGGAGTTGCCACCCTGCCGCGGGAGGTGCGAACCAGATAGCCGTGCTGGATGAGGAAGGGTTCGTAAACATCTTCCAGCGAGTCTTCATCCTCACCGGTGGATACGGCGATATTTTTCAACCCCACCGGTCCCCCGCGGAAGTTGTTGATTATCACCTCCAATATCCGCAAGTCCATCTCATCCAACCCGTCGGAGTCGATCTGCAGCATCTCAAGGGCATTGGCGGCAACGGAACCGGTGATCTTCCCGTCAGCTTTGATCTGGGCGTAATCCCGCGCCCGGCGGAGCAGATTGTTGGCAATTCGCGGAGTTCCCCGGCAGCGGGAGGCGATCTGGTAAGCTCCGTCATCATCCAGAGGCACATCCAGAATCGAAGCGGAACGCTTCAAAATATCCTGCAAACTCTCTGTATCATAGTAGTCCAGACGCATATTCAAACCGAAACGCGCCCGCAGAGGAGCGGAGATCATTCCCAAACGGGTGGTCGCCCCGATCAGCGTGAAGCGGGGGACATTGAGCCGCACGGAACGGGCTCCGGCACCCTGTTCAAGCATAATATCTATAAAGAAATCCTCCATGGCACTGTAAAGATACTCTTCCACAGTGGCGCTGAGGCGGTGTATCTCATCTATAAAGAGGACATCACCGGGTTCAAGGGAGGTGAGCAATCCGGCAAGATCGCCGGGTTTTTCGATCGCCGGTCCGCTGGAACTTTTCAACTTCGTCCCTCTCTCATTGGCGATAATGTAGGCAAGAGTGGTCTTTCCCAGCCCCGGCGGTCCGCAAAGGAGGATATGATCAAGCGCTTCGTCCCGTTCCTTTGCCGCCCGGACGAACAATTCCAGCTGTTCTTTGACCCGCGCCTGCCCGGGAAATTCCGAAAAAACCGGAGGCCGGAGAGAGCTTTCTTTCGCCGGATCACGCCGGTTCAGGGTCGATGTTATAAAACGTTCACTCATATTTTTTCAAAAAAACTTGTTTTTCTTCACTTTTAGTGTTACTTTAATAAAGATAACACGATTTTGGTCAAATTACCAGTTGCAAAACCGGAAAATCGGGATTTTTCAGGATTTTCCCGATCCCGGCGGAGCTGACGAACAAAAAAAAGGAGTAAAAAGATGTTCGACTGCAAAATGGCAAAAAAAACTGCGGATACCATCCGCGTCCTTTCCGCAGAGGCTATCCAGAAAGCCAAATCCGGTCACCCCGGCATGCCCCTGGGCTGCGCTGATTATGCCGCTGTCCTCTGGAGCAAATATCTGCGTCACGACCCCTCCACCCCCTCCTGGATCGGCAGAGACCGCTTCATTCTCTCCGCCGGACACGGCTCCATGCTG
>JAZUPS010000029.1:0-2927 GCA_045605305.1 Victivallaceae bacterium | reverse complement strand
GATGCCGGATTTGAAGTGAAAGTCGCCACCGATGACGGTTCCATGGGAACCCGCGGCAGAGTGACCGACCTTTTCCCGGAACTGCTTGCTCAATACGCCGGGAAAAAACTCTTTTTCTACGGTTGCGGCCCTCACCCCATGCTTATGGCACTGGCAAAACTCCTGCGGGAAAAAGGTTTGGATGGTGAATTGAGCGTGGATCATATCATGTGTTGCGGAGTAGGCGCATGTTTCGGCTGTGTGGTAAAGGTCAATGACCACGCCCATCCGGGAGAGTGGATGTACGCCCGCAGCTGCGCCGACGGCCCGGTATTCAAACTGGCGGATATTTATACGGAGTAAGAAAAATGGCAAATCTGACAACTGATTTTGGAAAATTTCAACTTAAAAATCCGGTAATGACCGCCTCCGGAACCTTCGGTTACGGTTTGGAATACGCGGAGTTTTACGACATTTCCCAACTGGGAGCGATCATGGTCAAGGGCATCCGGAGCGTCCGTTCAGACGGCAATCCGACACCGCGGGTGGCGGAAGTCACCGGCGGAATGCTCAACGCCATCGGTCTGCAGGGCCCGGGAGTGGATAAATTTCTCCATGATGAACATTACCTGCCGGGAGTGAAAAAGACCGGAGCATCGGTCATCGTCAATATCTGGGGAAAAACCGCGGAAGAGTACGCTGAAGTGGCGGCACAGCTGGAAGCGGAGGCGAAAGCAGACATCACGGCACTGGAAATCAACATCTCCTGCCCCAATGTCAAAGCCGGAGGCGCCGCATTCGGAACTGATCCGAAACTGGCAGAGCAGGTGATTTCCGCCGTCCGGAATGCGACCACGCTGCCGTTGATCACCAAATTAAGCCCCAATGTCACCAGTATCGCGGAGTTTGCGCGGATCGCCGAAGCATGTGGAAGTGATTCTGTGTCGCTGATCAACACCCTTTCGGCAATGGCGATCGACATCGAGACCCGCCGGACAAAATTGGCTAACCGGACAGGCGGCTTATCCGGACCGGCAGTAAAACCGATTGCCATCAGAATGGTCAATGAAGTTTACAAGGCGGTAAAAATTCCGATCATCGGCATGGGCGGGATCACCTGCGGTGCGGATGCGGTGGAGTTCATGATCGCCGGAGCGACGGCGGTGGCAGTTGGCACCGCAAACTTTGTCGATCCCTACACGCCGCTGAAAGTGATCAAATTCATCGATGAATATTGTGACCGTCACGGCATGAAATCGGTCAGTGAATTGACCGGTTCCCTGCTGAATTGAGCTATTGCACAGCAATACGAACCACAGCGCCGACTCCCATCGGCGCTGTTTTTTTGTGCCGGGAGCCTGAAACTGCATTTGACTTTTATAATTTCAAAACTATATTATAGTGCCGTTTGATTTTTCATACGGCAGCTAATTGACAACCGTGATATATTTTCAGCAACTGCCCATGAAAACCCGCCAAGTTAAAATAATGCAATTGCTGTACCCTAAGGTGAAATGTGCCGGTAGGATTGTAGCTGTACATCTTATCGGACGCTTCTTTACGTGGGTACAGTGGGTTCTTGGCGGGACCTTCATGGGCGATGTCTGGAAGCGTTCGTTTTTCTCTAAAAAAGAACCTTTCAGCCAGTCGTCGTTATAGAAAAATTTCATTATTTTTCGGACTTCGATTATGTTCAATATTGCGGTTGGGCTTATCAATGGCAGTAAAAAAACATAATCAAAGGAGAAAAAAATGGAAACAGACAAAAATCAGGCAAATACAATTTTGGAAAAAGGAGTAAAGAAAATAGATTCCCTTTACGAGAAGCTGCCTATTGACGACTTGAATAAAAAACTCAATGAAAAAAATATAAATATCGATCTTGCTGCCCGGCAGTAAAAATCACCGTCGGAATAATTATTATTGCAGTAATTATAATTATCGCAAAACTTATTTTCGGTGGCGATAGCATCCCT
The DNA here is from genome assembly GCA_045605305.1 of Victivallaceae bacterium. Taxonomy (GTDB): domain Bacteria; phylum Verrucomicrobiota; class Lentisphaeria; order Victivallales; family Victivallaceae; genus UBA1784. The sequence goes on along the minus strand of JAZUPS010000029.1, from coordinate 972 downwards.
CATCAATCGACAGTTGACCGAATGATAACTGAAAAAAGAGAACAGCTGGGTATTGAAAAGGTTGTGTCAATCTCTTATGAAAATGTTGATGAGATAAGCAAAAATGTTTATCATACCAAAGCTGTTATTGAGTTGCATGGAGAGATAACAAAAGACTGGGCTCATGCCGCTTCCGCAATGGGTGCCAAAGTGGGAGACACTTATGATAAAACTGTTGTTCAAGATCTCGTGATCTCCTATGCAGGAAATGTTGTTGAAATTGATTTCGGTCAGGAAACAGAGGTTAAATAGATTTATTTTCATTTACATCAGTACTGCTGCCATTACCATAAGCATAAACGCACAGGATCTTTCCGAGTGCGTTTTTTTATGCGGATGTTCATAAACAAGCCATCACCGTTCTGTATACCCTCTGCGGCTTCCATGCTCGCAGTTGCTGAAATATGATACGCCATATCATCAGCAATTTTCAAACAGTTATGCGCCCCGCTCGGCGGGTTGCGAGAAATCGCGGCGCTCCGTTGTCGCGCCTTGATCTTTTTTGCACAGGATTATGAGGAAATTTCGGGTTTTGCAAGGAGCAAGCGAAGGCGCATACTCTGTATGAAACTGAGCGTTGCGACGACAGCAAGGCGCGAAATTACCCATAAGCCAAAGCAAAAAACGCTTTTGGGAAAACAGCTTGGCAAAACTCAGTGGAGTAACACCATTGGGGGTATTTCTTTACTCCCTGCCGACGACAACGGAGGAGGCAGTTACATCGGAGCGGCACGTTTCCCGCTGTGGTATTGAAGAGTCACGGGTGCGAGGCGGTCGCCGGCGGCAAACGTCCCGCTCCGGGAAAACGCTCCCTTCGCTTACGCTGGGGAGCGGGATGCCCGTGAAAAAAGTTTTGCAAAAACCTCAGAGGAGTAAGATTCTCTGGGGTTTTTCTTCGCAGGGTATGAAGTCGGAGGCCAAGCGGTCTTAGGA
>JAZUPS010000028.1:0-12878 GCA_045605305.1 Victivallaceae bacterium | reverse complement strand
ACGTTGGTTTGCCTCAGCAAACCAACTCAAAAGAGCCATCCCCAGAAACCTTTTTTCGGTGCCGGTTTGTGATGGGGTTTGTGATGGGGTTTCGGCGGAGGAGGCGGCAAGGGCTTCACTACCGGGCGCGGTGCCGGTTTTTCCGGACGGCGACCGGGAGCGGCAACCACTGCCACAGTGCTGATCGCCAACGCGATGAGAAGAAATTTTTTCATAACTGCATCTCCTTTTGTTTAGGGTTTAGGGATTCAACTTGGCACAGCGGTTCAAAAGTGCCGCATCTGCAAGCACGATCGCCGCCATAGCTTCAACTACCGGAATTATCCGGGGAACTATACAGGGGTCATGTCTGCCGGTGATCAGGATCTTCTGCTCCTGCCCGGACTTATCTACGGTCAACTGCTCCTGAGAGATGGAAGGAGTGGGTTTTACCGCCAGTTTGAATACGATCCGGGCGCCGGTGGATAAACCGCCGAGGATCCCGCCGCTGTGGTTGGAAGCAAAGGTGCTGCCGGGGAGCATGGGGTCATTATTCTCACTGCCGGTCAATTCGGCGGCGGCGAAACCGTCACCGAATTCAATACCTTTGACCGCACCGAGACTCATCATGGCATGAGCGATAAGGGCATCAAGTTTATCGAAAACCGGCTCTCCCCAACCGGCGGGGACACCGTCGATGACACACTTGACCACGCCGCCGACACTGTCGTTTTCCGCATGAGCGCGGGCGATTTTTTCCGCCATCAGCTCTGCCGCGGCGGGATCGGGAGAACGGGCGGGGTTCTTTTCGATCTCATCGGCATCAAAGGTTTGAGCTTTGACTCCGGCGATCTCATCTGCCCATGCCCGGATAACGATACCGTACTCTTTCAGCAGCATCTTTGCCATAGCGCCCGCCGCCACTCTGGCAGAGGTTTCTCTGCCGCTGGAGCGTCCTCCGCCCCGGTAGTCCCGGATGCCGTACTTGGAAAAGTAACCGAAATCGGCGTGACCGGGACGGAAAATTTCCGCCAGATTGCCGTAATCTTTGCTTCGCTGACTGGTGTTGCGAATGATCATCGCCAGAGGGGTGCCGGTGGTGACACCCTCAAATTCACCGGAAAGGATCTCCACCTCGTCCGCCTCTTTGCGGCTGGTGGTCAAAGCGGACTGCCCGGGACGGCGCCGTGCCATTTCCCGGTCAAGCAGTTCCCGGTCGATTTTGATACCGGAAGGCATACCGTCAATGATCACCCCCAGTGCCGCCCCGTGGGACTCGCCGAAGGTGGTCACCTGGAAAACTTTACCGAATGTATTGCCGCTCATGTAAGTTATACTCCATTACATCCGGGAATCCGGACGGACGATCTGAGTACCCACACCATCTTCGGTGAAGATCTCCAGAAGCAGAGCGTGGGGAATTCTGCCATTGATCATGTGGACTTTGTTGATGCCGGATTCCAGAGCTTTCACGCACCCCTGAACTTTGGGCAGCATACCGCCGGAAAGGACTCCGCTGCGAACCAGATCCGGAATATCCGTGGTGCGGATGGTGGGAATGACCGATTTTTCATCATCCCGGTTGGCAAGCACCCCCGGCACATCGCTGACAAAGACCAGTTTTCTGGCGTGAAGAGCTTCAGCGATCTTGCTTGCGGCGGTATCGGCATTGATGTTGTAGACGTTGCCGTCCAAGCCCATACCGAGGGGGGTAACGACGGGGATTTTACCTTCAGCCAGAGCTTCCATGATGGCAGAGGTGTTGACACCGACGACTTTACCGACAAAACCGATATCCTCTTCGATACCGGAAACGGGATCTTTGCTCATGGTTTTTTCGGCGCGCAGCACCTCTTTGCCGGAAACAGCCGCCATTTTGCCGCCGGCTTCCACGCCGCGGGCAATCAGATCGGCATTGACCGTATTGTGGAGGACATCATCGACGACTTTGATGGTTTCATCACAAGTGTAACGCAATCCGTTGACGAACTTGACGGGAATACCTTTGGCAGTAAGAGCGGCGCTGATAGCTTTGCCGCCGCCGTGAACGACCACGGGAGTGATACCGATGGCCTCAAGCATGACGATGTCCCGCATGGCACCGGCGACCAGTTTCGGTTCCTCCATGACACTGCCGCCGAATTTGACCACCACCAGAGAGCGGCGGAAACGCTGAATATAGGGCAATGCCTCGACCAGTACGTTGGCTTTTCCGATCAAACTTTCCATGAAACTCATACTACACATCCTTTTTATTCATTTTGAGTATTTTCCTGACGGCGTGAAAACTCACAACCGCAGTAATTCTGCCGGTAGAAATCATGCTCACGGGCAAAATTCACACCGGTCAAATAACCATTTTTCTTTTTGAAGTCGACAGCTTCAAATCCGGGGAGAGCGGCACCGACTTCAAATATGACGCGACTGGATTTGCGGGGACTGACGGTCAAAGTGGTGGCAAAAGCAAGCCCGCGCTTTTTTGCTGCCGATGCGGCGCGCTTCAGATTGAACTCAAAACACTTCCGGCATCGTGCGCCACCTTCTTTTTCCTTTTCCAAACCGCAAACGGCACTTTTCCACGCTTCGTGGTCGTACTCATCGACCATCAGTTCAAGGTGGAAAAACTCCGCGAGGAATCTGACCGGTTCCAGACGGCGTTCAAATTCTTCAAAGGAATCGAGATTGCTGTTGGAGTAAAAGAGCGTCACCGGGCGCTCCGGAGAGATCATTTCCGGGCGGTTCACACACCCGCCCCCGCACGGTCCGCAACATATATGCAGCAGAAGCCCACCGTTTTCCGACATCCCAAAACCTCTATCACTTGAAGAAACGTTTCCTATATCACCTTCAATAGCCTAATATACCGCAAAATATATTTTTTGCAAGAGGAATCAGCCGTCTGCAGGCAATTTTTCGCAAAATGCGGGAAAGAACGGAAGAATACAGAGGGGGACGGAGAGAACGGAAGGAAGCGGAGAAAAAACGGTAACGATCCATCCGGAGATTTTCAGGAACTTTGATTTTTAACAGGCCCGATAACGAGGGATTGGGAAAAAAGATCAAAAAGAGATGAAATATGCACGGGGATGAGATGAGAGCGGTAGTTTAAGGGTGCTGCCCACAGCGGTAACACCCGAAAACACTCTGCGCTCAGATCGCCGCGGACAGTTTCAAGAATTTTTGAGATTTTTAACAAGCACGATAACGAGGGATTGGAAAAAAAGATCAAAAAGAGATTGAAATATGCACGGGGATGAGATGAGGGCAGTAGTTTAAGGGTGCTACCCACAGCGGTAACACCCGAAAACGCTCTGCACTCAGATCGCCGCGGGCAGTTTCAAGAATTTTTGAGATTTTTTTCCAAGCCCGATAAAAAAAAGAAAGCAGGTGTATACTCTCGCGGCGACACGACGTACAATAAGCTCAAAAGAGAGCCCGATGCAAATATTGTTCCGAGAAGAACCTGCCTTCTGGTGTTGAATATATACTCTTTTCAGGAGGAAATCAAGCGATTATCAGAATTTTTTTCGTTATATTGTTGAAAAATCCACTATTGAAGATTATCTTAGTGACAGACAGCGGAAAGATTATTTTTCATGGAGGTATATATAATATGACAAAGATCAAAATCAAAGTTGAAGATGGTTGTGCCGATCTCTTCCCGCGCAAAGCTCACGCGGATGATGCGGCTTACGACTTGCGTTCCCGGGTGGATATGGTGCTGATACCGGGGAAAAGCACACTGGTTCCGGCGGGGTTCCGGATGGAACTGCCGGTGGGTTACGAGGCGCAGGTTCGTCCCCGCAGCGGTCTGGCATTGAAAAATGATTTGATGCTGACCAATTCTCCGGGTACGGTCGATGCCGGTTACCGGGGTGAAGTGGGAGTGATCATGTTCAATGCCGGCAAAGAGGATTTCATCATCAAACGGGGCGACCGTATCGCCCAGATGGTGATAGCCAAACTGCCGGAAACGGAGTTGGAAGAGGTCACAAAACTGGGAGAAACTCTCCGCGGAGCCGGGGGATTCGGCAGTACAGGCAAAAATTAAAAATAAGGAATCAGTAACTATGAGAAAATTTATTGCTGTCATGTTGTTTTACGGAGTATTCTGCACCTTGAACGCAGAGGAGATCAAACTCCCCGTCCCCCGGAAAAGCGGTGGAATGAGTGTGCGCGAAGCCTTGAACAGCAGGCGAACCATCCGGAATTTTCAGGATAAAGAACTTTCACTTCAACTGCTGGCAGATATGTTGTGGAGCGCCAACGGAGTGAACCGCCCCAACGGTAAACGCACCGCCCCCAGCGCCATGGATCGCCGGGAGGTGATGATCTATGCGGCATTGAAAGATGGTACTTACCTTTACAATGCGGAAAAACATCTGCTGGAAAAGGTCTCATCAGCAGATCTGCGTTCCGCCTGCGGCAGATTCAATGCCCCCTGCTACTTTATACTGGTTCCCGACCGCAGCCGTCAGAGCCGGGAGATTTTTGCCGCAGTTGATACCGGTTACGTCAGTCAGAATATCTATCTGGCAGCTCAAGCCAATGGACTTGGCACTTGCGCCGCCGGTTCGATTTCGGATGCGGACAAATTGATTTCTGAACTCAAACTTGGCAAAAACCGCCCGTTTTTGGTTCATCCGGTCGGATTTGTCAAATAATCACCGTTGAAATTCCATCCGAAGCGCGTATATTGTCAGATAGAAGGAGGAGAAATCATGGATACCCGTAATTTGGAAGAGTTGAAAGCCGAACTTCAACAGGCGCAACTGCCCTTGCAGGCAGTCCGCAATGAGGTCGGCAGAATCGTTGCAGGTCAGAAAGATCTGGTGGATAAACTTTTGCTGGCATTGATCTCCGACGGGCACGTTCTGCTCGAAGGTGTCCCGGGACTGGCAAAAACTTTGACCGTAAAAACCCTGGCTCAAAGTTTATCCGGAACATTTTCCCGTCTGCAGTTCACCCCCGACCTGCTCCCGGCTGATGTTATCGGCACAAGGATATACAATGCCGCCGACAGCACCTTTCAGACCAGGATCGGCCCGGTAAATGCCAATATCGTGCTGGCTGATGAGATCAACCGCGCCCCGGCAAAAGTCCAGAGCGCACTTCTGGAGGCAATGCAGGAAAAACAGGTCACTATTGCCGGAGAACGATTCCAGCTGCCCTCACCATTCATGGTACTTGCCACCCAGAACCCCATCGAACAGGAAGGCACTTACCCTCTGCCCGAAGCCCAGCTTGACCGTTTTATGATGAAGCTGAAGGTAGATTACCCGGAGCGGGAAGAGGAGTTGGCAGTAATCGACCGCATGGCACACCCTGCTCCGCCCCAGGAGAGCATGGAAGCGGCAAAGCTGGATGACATCATCCGGGCGCGGGAACTGACCGACAGAATTTACATGGATGAGAAAATCGCAGAGTACATTCTGGATATTGTCATCGCCACCCGTCCGGGGCAGCAATTACGCTTATCCCAGCGGCAGAAGGATGCCGATCTGCGGGATTTGAATCAACTGGTATCCTTCGGCGCCTCTCCCCGCGGTTCAATCGCTCTGGCTCTGGCGGCAAAAGCCCGTGCCATGCTGCAGGGCAGAGCTTATGTACTGCCGCAGGATGTAAAAGACCTTGCGCCGGATGTTCTGCGCCACCGGCTGGTGCTTTCCTATGAAGCCGAAGCGGAAAACATCGATGCGGATATGATCATTCAAAAGGTTCTTGCCGCATTGCGCACCCCCTGAAGCCGAAAGGGAGAAAAGTTATGGTATTGGCAGAACTTGCCCGTCAGATACGGATGCTGGAGATCCGCACCGACCATCTGGTCGAAGAGATCACCGGCGGCGCATACCGGAGCGTATTCAAAGGACGGGGCATCGAATTTGATGAAGTCCGGGAGTACACCACCGATGATGATGTCCGCCTGATCGACTGGAACGTTTCAGCGCGCATGGGAACTCCTTACGTCAAAAAGTTTGTGGAAGAACGGGAACTGGTGGTGATGCTGGCAGTAGACCTTTCCGCTTCGGGTGCCTACGGCTCGACGGAAAAAAGCAAACGGCAGACGGCGGCGGAACTGGCGGCTCTTCTGGCATTCAGCGCCGGAAAGAACGGTGACAAGGTTGGCTTACTGCTCTTTACCGACCGGATCGAACTCTATCTGCCGCCCCGTTCCGGCAGAATGCACGCCCTGCGGATAATCCGGGAACTCCTTGCCTTTGAACCGAAAAGCAAAGGTACCGACATAAATGCCGCCTTACAGGAAATTTCCCGGCTGATGAAAAAACGGGGCGTGGTCTTTCTTTTAAGCGACCTTATCGAACCGGAAAAATTCGCCGCCTCTTTGCGTATCCTCAAAAGCAAACAGGATGTAGTCGCCATTGAGTTATCCGACCCCGCCGATGAGGATTTCCCCCTGAATGTCCCGGTGACTTTTGAAGATGCCGAAACCGGGGAGATCGTGGAATTCAACGGCGACCGGAAGAGTTTGAATAAGGAACTCCTTCAGCTTCAGGAAGAAAAACTGGCAGTCTGCCGCCGGGCAAGAACCGATCTTATCCAAATTCCCTGCGGCGGGGACGTGATCAAACCGCTGATCGGATTTTTCACTGAACGCCAAAAGCGCATGAGGTAAAGCCATGATGAAAAAAGTTGTTCTTATCCTCACCGGAGTTCTGCTGGCGATAGCATTGGTGATCATCGGCGGTGCAGCAAAAGCGTGGCTGATGCCGCCGGAAACGGTGATACCGGAGTTCGCTGAAACCACTCCGGAAAACTCCGTTGAAGCCGGGAAAGAGGTTCTCTGCCGCGCCCTTTTGACTTTGCCCTCAAACATGCTCGTCAAATCGGTCTCTGCCGGGAACTCCGGCGCTCCCGGCAAAGAAGAGATAAAAAGTTGGCGATTTGACCGGATCCAATGGCTGATAACCGGCACTATCCGGATTCTTGAAACGGGAAAAATTTCCGGCATCACCCTTGATGTCGCCGCAGAAACGTTCCCCGGCGGTAAAATTTCCCGCTTTCAGATAAAAATCCCCGAATTGAACAGTTCCGTGCCGGAAAATATCCAGCCGGGAGAAGAACTCCGCCTCGCTCCCCTGCCGGAAGCCGGGGAAGAGGGTGACACCCCGGAAAAAAGCCCGTATTTATGGTGGCTGATTGCGGGAATCATCCTGATCGTGATCATTCTCACAGCAGTTATTCTCCTGAAGAAAAAATCGGCAGCAGAGAAATCTGTTCCGCTGGATGAGCGCACTTTAAGCGAAATCCGCACCATCTGTGCCAGAGTCAAAGCCGGAGAGATCCGGGCGGAAAGCGGATTTGCACTCTTGAGCGATACGGTGAGAAATTATCTGGAAGAGCGCTCCGGTCTGCCGGTTTCCCGCCGGACTACCGAAGAGTTCCTGACCGGATTGACTGCAAAAACCCAGCTGCTCAACGCCGATGAGAGGATCTATCTGACCGGATTTCTCCGGCAGGCTGACCTGATCAAATTTGCCGGAGTCCGGGCGGGAGAGGAAATTTTGGAAAATGCGGCTTCGGAAGCCGGAAATCTGGTGCGTTCAACTACCGCCGCCGCTGAAAAGGAGGATAAAGAACCATGATCACACTTATGCACCCCTGGGCATTGACGCTCTTCATTCCGCTGGCTCTGCTGATCTGGTTCATGGCATGCCGCCGCCGCCCCTCGGTGAAAATTTCCAGCGTGCTGCCGGTGAAAAAAAGTTCCGCCGCCAAACGCCGCTTGACTTTGATGGAAAGTGCCCTCTCCCTCGCGCTGATTTTGAGTATCATCGCCCTTGCCCGTCCCCGGATGCCCAAAGGAACCCGGCTGGTGCGGGCGCAGGGAGTGGATATAATTCTGGCGCTGGATATGTCCGGCTCAATGGCATGTTTTGACCGCCCGGAAGGCATGAGCGAAGAGAAGTTCCTTTCCGCATTGAACGACTCCCGTATCATGAACCGCCTCGACAGTGCCAAAGAGGAGATCCGCAACTTTATCCAAGCCCGCCCAAATGACCGTATCGGACTTATCGGCTTTGCCGACCTTGCCTACACCTTTGTGCCGCCCACTCTCGATCACCGGATCTTGCTGGAGCGGCTCAAAAGCCTTGAACCCGGTGAACTTGGAGATGCCACCGGGATCGCCTCCCCCATCGGCAGTGCGGCTCAGCATTTGAAAAATTCTCCCAGCCCCCGCCGGGTGGTGGTGCTTTTCACCGATGGTGCCAATACCGCAAGAAACCGTCTCACACCTCAGGAAGCCGCCGCGGCGGCAAAGGAGTTGAATGTGATAATCCATACGGTCGGTATCGGTTCGGATAAAAGCTACGCCATTACCCCGCCATTCAACCAGTTGAGCCGGGTGCAGAGTATGCCGGATATCCGGCTGCTCAAAGAGCTGGCAAAAATCAGCGGCGGCAACTTTTACGCCGCCGCCGATGCCGAAGGTATGAAACGGGTGATGCAGGAGATCAACTCTCTGGAAAAAACCGACCACAGCTCCCCGCAACCGGCAAGTTACCGGGAGTTCGCTCCCATTGCCGCCATTGCCGCATCCGGAATCATTCTGCTGGCACTGGTAGGTGCCGCATTGATGAAGCTGCGCCTGCCCTGAAGCGGAAAAGCCGGAGTTATTTCCAAAGTGCCAAAGTATCCAAAAGCGCCAGATTGGTGTGGTATCCGGGGTCAAGATCGGGTACAGCTGGTATCGCCGCCGATGGAGCACCGGAACTGTTCCGGGTCTGCCACGCAAAATACCCACACTCCGGCACAGTGAATTTCTCCCACAGTGCCGCAGAGCAGAGACGGAGTATTTCCGACTGATCGGTATTGCAGAAAAGCTCATTTTCCGCCGCCGCCCGGATCGTTTCCGGCAAACTCCACCAGGGCATATCGCTGTTGATGGGACTTTGAGAAATAAGATCGTAGCTTTTGATTATCCCCTGAGCTTCCGGAGCAAAACCGATGGCAAACGTATGGGCAAGCAAGGCGGGGAAAAGTTCCCGGCACCGCTTGATCAATGCCCCATCCTGCGCCCTGCCGGCACGCTCAAGAATGAAGAGAAAACGCTGTGCCAGACCGATAAATTCCAGTGTATGCCCGGGGTCACAGAGCAGTTTGCCGTTTTCCACCCACGGCGTATCATCTTCGTGTACCGCTTCAAAAAATTCCGGTTGCCCATCACTTATCCGGATATGTTTATCCAGAATACGGCGGATGAATTGACAGCCGAAGTCCAGAAACTCTTCATCTCCGGTGATTTGAGCCGCATTGGCAATGCCGCCCAGAGCGATCATAAACGGGCCCTGCAATACTTTGCCCGGTTGAGCAGCTACCGGATTTGCCGGGTCAAAGGGCTGCTGATCGGTGACAAATTCAATTCCGGCAATGGCGCGCAAAATCTCTTTGAAACCGGCACTCATTTCCGCCAGCATGGCGCGGTCATCCAGCGCATCGGCAGCAGTAAGCAGCCCCTTTACCACGAAAATGTCACTGTAATTCGCCTTCCCCGGAGCAGCGTCAAGGTATCTGCTGCCGTCGGGATTGATAAAATCCCCTTCCGGAGAGAGAATGAAAAACATCCTTTTATCATTTTTCAAATAAGCATGATAGAGCTTATCACAAAGGATCTTCAGCACATTTTTGATTCTTTTGGCAGAATTTACCCCCGCCTGCAAATGACCGGCAAGGGATTCTGCTCCCCTGCCCTGTATCCATGAATAAACGAATTTTCCGGAGCGGAACTGCGCGCTTTCATCGGCAGTATTGAAGTTATCCTGCCGGGTGATCAAATCAAATTTGGTGTCGATATACCCGTAATCATCATGTCTTTCAAAACGGTCAAGAATTATTGACAGCGTGGAGTCGATGATCGTGGAGTATTGCTTGATATATTGATTTCGATTGTTCATTTTTTCTCATTCCCGAAGACTGCCTTTTCAGCACATTTTTGCATCAGTTTGCGCATCTGTGCGGAAATTTTTTTCGGCACAAAAGGTACTTCGGCGCTCTTTTCGTCAAAGAGAAAAACATACCATACCAATGCCTGAAAATATTTTCCCCCATCATTCAGATGGGAAAAATCATGGTGCAGATGACGGCCTTTGGCTTTGGTCGTCTGCCACAGGGAAACTCCCACCGGGTCACGGGAAACATCAGGCAGAGCCGGTTCTTTATAGACCGCTTTCCGGTCGAAGGGCTGATACTTATCCGGAGTTTCCTCCCGGAATATCTGCACCGCTTTGCCCATGGGGATCATCCGCAGGGAGTATTTTTCCGCCAGTTTACGGTAAGATTTTTCAAGACGGTCATACATCTCCTGCTGTCCGAAGCCCCATATATCAAAGCTGAAGGAATCTGAACGGTACGCCCAGGTCTGCTGAATAACGATCTCTGCATTTTTCTGATATTTGCGGATATATTTGATCAATTCACCGGCAAAGGGTTCAAATGTTTCAAAGTTCCAGCTGTTGATGCTGTTCTGCTGAATGGTCACGACATCGAATTGTTCTTTCTGCAGAAGTGTATTGAGATTGCCGGGAACAGCAACTCCATTGACCGGATTTTTTTCAGAATCCCAAACCGTTATTTTATAAGGTTTGAAGGAGTTATCTTTTTCCGCTTTGAGCAGATTTTTACAATGCTTCTCAAGTGAACAACCGCCGATATAGGCACTGGTCAGGATCAGATGGTGTTTTTTTCCGGAATTTACCACCTGCGGCAGATATTTTCCCACGCAAATGGAAAAACTGTTCCCGATCATCAATACTTTCAGCTCTTTCGCTTCTACGGCAGCTGCCATAGCAAGCAATATGCAAAAAATGGCAATTATTTTGTTCAACATGGTTCTTTTCTCCTATTTTCTGATTAAATATATCCGATAGTTGCGCCGGGGTATCTCAACTTTGAAGCTCCTGCAACTGAGGTTGACCGCCGCATTGCTCTCAGCATCGGTAATTTTCACACCGTCTCCGAAAAAGCTCTTATCAAGTGTCACCGTCAAAGCCTGATTTTCCAGTGACAAATTGGCAACTGCCACCAGATAATCATTCCCGTTTTCCCAAGTTACAGCGTAACACTCTTTTCCATCGACCGCGACCGGATGTTTTTTCCCCCAGTAGGGATAAAATTTCACCTTTTCATCACCGATGCGGAAATCCTGTTTGATTTTCATCAAGCGGTAGGCTGAATCCGGCTTGCAGAATACCGGCCACAAAGTATTGTCATGCACCAGACACATGGCAAGATAATCTCTGGTGCCTTCATCACTGCTGGCGTAATCCGGGTCGATCCGGGGACTCTTGGTCAAATTGCTCATCACACAGACATTCCAGCCGAATGCCTGACCGCCGTACTCGATCGCCCAGCGGTCGGGATCGGAAACGTAATAGAGGAAATCTCTGCCGCCATTGGCGATGCTCCCGGTAATCTCTCCGGCATTGACGGTGTACTTATCCATCAAACTTTTGCCGTTGAAGTAAGCTGAATTGATATTTTCCCCCGTAACCACACTGTCACAGAAACTGGCGATGGGAACCACCAGTGTAGCGGCAAGATGAACACGCATAATGGGCAGTCTGCCATGCTTTTTGTAGAAAATGGCACACATCCGCTTGAGCAGATTACGTCTGCCGAACCAGTCATATTCCGGATAACGTTTTCCGTCAAGTTCATAATAACCCATATCATGACGGGCGTTGCTGTCAGGCACCGGTCCCCACTCGTCAAGGTTGGCTATGCCGTCACAGCCCAATTCGGCGTGCTGTTCCATAAAGTAGCAGAAAAGATCGGCATAGCGGCTGTTCAATCCCGGCTGGAACTGGCGTTCACCGAGGTTCTTGCTGTAAGGTGCAGTTGCCACCGGTTCTTTGCGCCATTCAAAGAAATACTTTTTCACTTCCGGCGGCTGCCAGAGCATGGGAGCATCGATTTTCGTACCGGCGGCATCGGCATTGTCGGTAGTCGGATCCCAAGAGGTGATATTGGTCTTGTAATCCTTCATATCCTTGTAAATACCGAAATTGCAGAGGATCGGGTCAATGTAAAGGGCAAAAAGCGAACCTCTTTTGCGGGCGGCTTCCACTCTGGCACGGTAGGCGGCTTTGTTGTAAAGCCGGGGATAGTAGGCAACGGAGGCAGGATTGCGGGTTTCCGGCGGAGTGATGTCATAAGAACCGCTGGAATAGATCACCGGCGTATGAGCGCCGAACTGCCGTTTGGCGGCATCGGCATAATACTCATAGGTCATGTCGGTATTGCGCCAGCCGGGAGTGCGGGGACGGACGGGGGTCGCCATCAAGCCGAAAGTGTAAGAGGTTGGTTTCCCGATAAGTTTGGGCTGGGAAACGGGAGTGATCTGCAATTTGACCAGACCATCTTTGCGGATCACCGCCAGCCCCTCCTGGCGTTTTTGGCGGTCGTGGGGACTCCAATTTTTTTCCGATTCACAGAACCAGAGCAGGCCCCGGTCGTAACTGCCCAGCCAGACAAGTATCTTGAAGGGGGATTCCCAAACCGTCCCTTCGCCTTCCGGCAGACGCCGGGTGTTGCTGGAACGGGGAACATTGAGGGAATAGCGCTCGCGGGCGCCGGTGTAGTGGATGAATTGAGCGTACTTTTCCGGATAAGTTATGGTGTAACTGAATTTATCTATCTGCACGCTGCCCCGGGGATCGAAGGTGAAATTGACCTTGATCATGCCGTCATACTCAATGGCAGTACGCACCTCGATATCCACATCTTTTGAGTTGGCGCGGGTGTAAAGCTCCACAATTCCCTTTCTCTCCCTGAGAACGATCTGTTTACCGATTTTGAAGTTGACCTTTTTGCCGTTGACCACCGCAGAAAACTCCATGGGGCAAGCGAGGAAGTTCTCACCGAGGATCTTCACCTTTTCC
>JAZUPS010000027.1:0-12239 GCA_045605305.1 Victivallaceae bacterium | reverse complement strand
CATACAGGTATCTGCGATGCTTCGTCAAACACGATCAAATCAAATGGAGCATTGTCGGCAGGCAGATATTGAGCCACCGACAAGGGACTCATCAGGAAACAGGGTTTCAGCACCGGGGCGAGGGTGGGGATTTGTTCCAGTAAAGTACGCACCGGTTTATGGCGGGCGCGTTTTTCGCACTCCCGCTTGAGAATACCCAGTTCCGTACCTTCCGGACAGGGACCGGAGCGGCGGCGGGGCAATCTGGCGGCGAGTTTGGCAAATATCAGTTTTTTGGTCAAATTCATATATTTTGCATCAAATTCACCGAATTTTTTAACTCTTTCGTTTTGAGCCGCACCGCTGAATTGACAGAGCAAAGGAGATTTACTCAAAATCTGATCAAGCATATTTTTGAAGAATACTGCATCATAAAATTGAGCAAATTTTTCAGAAATACCGCCGTTTTCAAGCATCGAAACCGGTGCGGATAATCCTGATTCACTGACTTCTTTACGCAAATTCCGGTAACGCAGTACATTCCGCAAATTCCGGATATGAGCAATGATCTTTTGAGTTTTCTCCTGCAAAACATCGATATCGGCAATGCCAAAAGCCTGTGAGGCATATCCGGAAAAGTGCTGCAGTCCGGCTTGAAAGTCGTTCCATGCTTCAAGCATGTTATTGATCGTTTTCCGCAGCGCCGAATCCCGGCTGCATTTCCGGGTGACATCGGGCATCAATTCCTGCAATCTGCTCAAAACAGCCGGTTTCAACTTATTATCAGCACGGAAGATTTCCTGCACCTGCTCAAGAATGGCTTTGCACTGTTCAAGTTTCCGGGACAACTCATCCCAATAAGTGTTTTCCCCATCCCACTGTTTGCCAAGCAATGCACTTGCTTTATCTTTGCCGGACTCATATATTTTCAGGCAGTCAACATACTGCCGGGCATCCGGAATAAGGTTTTTCAACTCAGGGATGGAAAGTTTCACTCCGCCGCTTTTTTTAAGGGCGGCAAGCTCTTTGAGCAAGGCATTGTTTTTGAAGAATTTTATCAAAAAGAATGTTTTTTCATTTTGTTCAATGCGTTCAGCGATACCGGGGAAATCAAACTCCGTAAATACGTCAAGACGGTAATTTTTCAGCTTTTCTTTCAACTGCACAAGGGTTTTGGCATTTTCAGCATAAGCGGAGATGAACTGCACCTTTTCCGGAAATTCTTCACTGAAAAAAGCTCCCGGTATATCTTCGCTGTGTTTTATGTTTTCCAGAAGCACCGCCATCCGGTAAACCCCATTGAGATCTTTAAGGTCGGGCAGAGCAAAAACTTCTGCGGCACTTGAGACACACTGTTTCAAATGCTCAACCGCAGAAACAAGAGTCTTGGCGGTTGATGATAAACTGTTTTCTGTAACCGGACTCCACTGCAAATAATCAAGAAGTTCCATTGCAGTCAAACTTTCCCCGTCGATATTTTGCCGGGATTCAGATAAGTCAAGGAATTTCTGCCGCAAATCGTGACACTTTTCATAAGATTGAGTGAGCAGGTCAATATCCGCCGCAATCTCAGGGATCGTGATCGTTTTCTGCAAACTTATCAAATGGGTAAAGCAATCATACGCCGAAAAGCCATTGGGATACTGTTGGTGCAGTTCTTTGACATGATCATCAAGTTCTTTACGCAGAGACGTCAATGCGGCAACGGTATTTTCCCACTCTGCAGGAATCCCGACATCAGCAGTTTGCAGCGCTTCATTGAATTGCGCCAGAACTTCTGATTTGCCGGATTTATTGGAGTGCAATTCAAGACAGAACGGTTTCAAACCGATTTGACTCAACCGCTTATGCACCACATCCAGAGCTGCCTTTTTCTCGGAAACAAAGAGAACTCTTTTGCCCAACGCCAGATTGTGGGCGATGATATTGGTAATGGTTTGGGATTTTCCCGTTCCCGGCGGGCCGTGCAGAACGAAACTTTTGCCCAATTCCGAATACAGCACCGCCGCCAGCTGGGATGAGTCGGCACTGACCGGACAGTAAAGACGGGATAAATCCAGATATTCGCTGATTTTTTCCGGCGGGAAAACTTCCACTCCGTCATCAAAAAGTCCGCTCCCGGAAATGAGATGGACGATCAGCGGAGTCCGTTTCAAAACATCCAGCCGGGCGGTCATATCGTTCCACATCACAAATTTTCCGAAAGAGAAATGTCCGATGCGGGCCTCTTCCCGGACTTCCCAGCCTTTCATATCCTTGATCGCCTGCCGGAATATCTGCATCACCAGAGCGACATTCACGCCGGAATCATCGGTCGGCAATGGAGATATGCCGGGAATGGTCAAATGATACTGACTGCGGAGCAATTCCAGCAAGGTTTCATTGATGATCGTTTCCCCGTCGATGCGGGAAATTTTGATCCCTTCAGTTATGGATTTGCGCTGTAAGCGAACCGGCAGCAGCAGAATGGGGGCAAGATATGATCTTTCATCACGTTCAGAAACTTTCCACTCCACAAAACCGATTGCCAGATAAAGGGTGTTGACGCCGCCTTCTTCCAGATCGGTTTTACCCTGCCGGTAAAGTGCGGTCAACCGGCGGATCATTTCATTGGGCGGCAGAATCGTCCATAAGCGCTGTTGAGCAAGTTCGTTTTCAAGCAGAACTTTGGTTTCCGACTTCACATCACTGTTGCGGAGCATTGCCAGATCGTGCAGCTCTTTTTCGCCGAGCAGATTGGGCAGGGAATTGAGAGTCAGGGATTCATTATCGGCGATTTTATCTTCCAGAACAGTTATATCCGGGCAGGCGATGGGGATAACAAATTTGGTATCCCGCACATTCAGGAGGCGGTTGCGCAACGATAAGTCAAGCAGTTTACTTGTCCATCTGACGATTCGTGCCGGTTGATTATTTTCATTGCTCAACTGCGATAAGTCGATCTCTTTTTCCAGTTTACGAGCTTTTTCGGCTCTCTGTTCGGCAACGTTACGGTCAACGGGAGCAAATTCAATGCCGTTGACACTGCGCTTTAAGGGCAAGGGACGGATGCCGCCGTAACGGGCGCGGATCACATCAATGGCACACTCAAATTCTCCGTCGATATTCAAGTGTTTAAGCCGTGCTGCAGCTTCAGCTTCTGCAAAGGTGGAATCCTCCGTAACCATAGTAGTTTCGATAACCAGAAACTCATCCAGATCGGCAAGTTTGCGGATAGTCTGCAAATCATCCATGGGAATATCCGGAAAATACCGTTCCACCAGGTGACAGCCGATATATGCGTGACCGCTTTGCAGCATGATCACCGGATGCAATCCGCAAGATTCCATCACCGAAGCAAAAAGGATAGCCGTATCAAGGCAAGTGCCTAACTTGTACTGATAAATCGTATCGGCAAAACGGATCCTCTGACCGGGAGTGCCGAAAGATGAAGCCGGATTGGAGTAATTTATTCCCCAGTTGTGAATAGCCCGGTAAATTGCCGCACAAATGTCATAGACCCGTTTTTTATCTGCCTGATACCCCTGAATGGAAGCACTGCCGGTGGCGCGTTCCAATTCGTGAGCGACAGAACTTTGCAGATGAGCAACCACATCCAGATTTGGGGTGACAAAAGAGGTCAGCAATTCCGGCATGATTTGCATACCGAGCCACTGGTCGGGGGCAAAAGCCTCACACTCAAAATCTTTTTGAAAAAGGAGCTTATCGCCGTTGCTGATTTCCAGTTTCAATTTTCCTTTCATACTTTCAGAAAGGGCGGAAAGCAGATTGTAATCAAGTTCAAGTTCCGGTTTACTGATGCAGAGTTCTTCGCCTGCTTTGACCTTGTTTACTGTAATGGATTTTTCAATGATGAACCCCGGAACGGCAGAAAAACGGCATTGCAGATTTTCAATATCCTCTTCAGTATTATTGATGAGCTTCAATTCATACACTACCGGCAGAGCATTTTGCTGCAGTGCCAAATTAAAAAACGGTACAAAAGCAAGTTCTGCTGAAAAGATATTTTTTTCTGCCTCAATCGCCATAAAGTTCCTCCGGATATTACTTTTGTTATAGTATACCATTGGAGGAGAAAATTTGCAAATCAAAAAGCTGAAATTTATTGTATTTGCGCAATCTGCTGCCAATACGGCAACTGCGAAAGCCCCGGCGGTGCATCCCGATACCATGCCCGCGATGCACCATTGCGGTTTACAGGCTCTTTGGCGCAACCGGGAATGATCAATCTTTGACTTTACGCGCCAGAAGCACGCCCAGCTCAAAAAGCATCCAGGTCGGCAGAGCAAGCAGAAGCTGACTGACTATATCCGGCGGAGTAAGTATTCCGGCAATGATCAATATCACCGTCATCACATAGGGGCGGATCTTATTCAGCGAACTTTTCTCTATCACTCCGAAACGAACCGCCAGCATCACCGCAATGGGGGCTTGAAACATGATCCCGAATGCCAGTGTCAAAGCTCCGGCAAGGTTGAGAAAAGCGCCGATTCCCAGCATCATCTGCAGTTCTGCAGAGGCAAATCCGGCAGAGAACTCCATTATCAGCGGCAATATCAGCCCAATACAGAAAACTGCCCCGCCGAGGAAAAGAAACGTGGAAAAAAAGAGCCATGCTCCCAATTTCTTCTTCTCATCCGGGTAAAGCGCCGGGAGAATAAATCCCCACAACTGGGATATGTTATAGGGGTACGCCGCGACCAGAGCAATGATCAATGCCAGTTTCAACCGGACAAAGAAAACCTCCATCGGGGTGAAATAGTACAGCTTTTCCACTCCCCCCGGGAAGGCGTGACTGACCAGAAAAGTTATCAGATACGGGGAAAGAAAGTACCCTGCCGGATAGAGCAGCGTCGTAACCAGAAGGATCTTCAGCAGTCGTCGGCGCAGCTCTTCCAGATGAAAAAGCAGAGTATTTTCCGGCAGCAAGTCCCGGTCAACCATTATGCCTGTTTATCCCCGTTGTTTCCGGCGGCATTTGCCTTATCCTGAGCTTCGGCGTTCTTCTCTGCCGCCTCCACCAGTTCCGCCCCCTCCTGCTCCAGAGACTCCTTGGCTTTTTTGAACTCATAGGAGGCTCTGCCGAAGGCTTTGGCAAGTTCCGGAATCCTTTTCGCTCCGAAAATCAGCAGAATAAAGACCAGAATAAGGATGATTTCTGAAAAACCCAGTGACATAATTATTTTTCCTTCAGTTAAAGTTTTTGAATTTACTGTTTCCCCTGCCGTTGACGGCGATACACTCCATTTCCACCAGCCATTCCGGGCGGCAGACGGGAGCTTTCACCGTTACCAGCGGCAAATTTGAGCCGAACCTTTCAGCAATAATTTTCTGAACTGCCGGAGCATCTACCGGATCACGCAGATACAACGCGGCGATCTTTATATCCTCTTTTCCCGCTTCAGCTTCACTTAAAAGCGCTTCGATATTATCCAGCATCCTCCGGGTTTGATTGGCAACATCAAAAAGATGCACCACCTTGCCCTGATGGTCGATACTGGCTGTGCCGGAAATAAAGATGTGGGAACGGTCTCCGTAAACAACCCTTGTTCCCCTTTCAAAACTCACTCCGTAAAGTGTCGTGGGTGAAAGCATAGCCAAAGCGTAAAGATACTTCATCTGTCCATTTTTCAAGCCGGGGATGTTGATGGAATCCATACGGATAAGCCGACTGGGAATGGCGCTTTTTCCCTCAATACCGGTACTGGCGATAAAGTGGGTATCCCGGGTCAGACCGTTTTCGGCAAAAAATGCGTTCCGTGCCTGAACCAGACCGGAGTAGTTGTTATCCACATCCCGGCAGTAAAGCCAGGTGCGGATGGTGTGGTCAGCGGTATTGGCACCGGATTTGGCAAGAAACTCTTTCAAAGCGGCAAATTCTTCTGCTGTCTGATCGTAACTGCCGGTGGAGTTCAGAACTTTTTTATTGAACCACGCCACCTGATAATTTTCCAGTTTCACCAGCAGATGATCTTCACCTTTTTCTTTGGCAACACTCTGCCAATGCCATGCTTCCAGAGCCAGACGGCTGTTATTTGCCGGAGTCTGACCGACAATGGAGATAAATGTCCGGCGGTTTGCCAGCAATTTTTCCAATATATGCTGCTGGTTGGTCACATCGCTCAGGTGGAAGCGCAAAAGCACCTCACTTGCCGGGGAACAACCGTACTTCGCCAGAGCCGCATCATAGTCGGCAAGCAGTTTTTCCGCTTCGGCGGCAAAATCACTCTGCGGCACGGAAAACGCGGTAAAAAAATCCTCCCGTACTCCGGAATGAGAAATAAAGCTGGAATTTTTGATCTCTGTGGTCATAAAAGTTTACTTTCCTGAAATATTTACCCTGATTGCCGGGAGCAATATCTGCTGCCGGACTTTTCTGGTTTTGCCATTTTTATCCGGTTTGGAAACATACTCCCAACGGATGTAAAAGAGCAGATTTTCCGCTTTTCCCGCACCATCGGCAGTTGCCTGCAATTCGATCTCCAAAGCCGGCAGATAGCGCTGGATGCGTTTGTTTCTCAGCGTAACCTCTTTGAGCGGCAGCGAGGAATTTTTCTGCGGCACGACCTTGAGGAAGGGGGGGAGATTTTCCGCAACCAGTTTCACCTCTCCGGAAACATTCTGATAAAACGGCACACTCTGAGTACGCAGTTTGATGGTTTTTCCCGGTTCAACGGTGAATGAAAGGGCTTTATTTTCCCACTTCGCCGGGGTGGTTCGGCTCTGCACCCGCACCGGGAAGGTTTTTGCCGGGTTGATGTGGGTGTAGGCAAATGCCTGCATCGCTTCATCGCCGGGGATCACCGGGGTTTTGAAGTTCCCGGCGCTTGCCTCCAATTTCAGATCATAAAGGGGGCGGTTGCGCTCAAATTTACCCTCAAGGGTGATAAAGGCGCTATTGACCCCTGCCGGGATGGAGTCGATTCCGGCAATGCGGATGCCTTCCGGTGAGACCACTTTGATTTTGATCTCCCCTTGGTAACCGGAAGAGCGGTCGGCAATGACCTTGACCGCAGTACAGCTGTCAGCGCTGATGAGCTTAGTTGACGGCACACTGTATACCGAAAATATCCGCTCTTCCCGGTCGATGCGGAGGAAATATTTGTACGCTTTGCCGGCAAATCCGGCATTATCCGACACATTCACCCGGTAAATTCCATCTTCCGGAGCGGTGAAAATTACCAGCGGATCGGCAGAGTTGTGCAAAATCAACCCCGCTTTCAACCGCTCAGTATCATCATTGAAGGTCAAAAGTCTGCCTTTTTCATCAAAGACCTTTATCACCCCATCCGGCGGCAATCCCATCCGGCGGGAGAAAAGTTCCAGGATAACCCTTTCATCCTTTTGGAGTTTTATCAGGTAATCATTTGATTTATCCGGAGTTATCGCTCCTTTGATCATTACCGGATATTCCACGGGGGTATCGGGAGACAGTTGAGTCTGATCTTTCACCGGCACTCCGGGAATCACCGGCGCCTGAGCATCCGGCAAAAGAGGCTCCCCCGCCTGGGCAGTCACCCGGTAGACAAAGTCCGCTCTGCCCCGGTAAATGGCATCGCGGATAAGCAGAGTGTACTCATCATCTGCCGGAGCCTGAAAGGTCAGTACCGGATCGGGATCGAAGAAATAATCATCGGCAAATGCCAGAGATTTACGGTTCTTATCCACCACCTCCAAGACTGCCTGAAAGTGTCCGGGGACACCGTCGCCGATGAAGGGATTGAGGTGTCTGCCGAAGAGTTTGAAGGTGACAATTTCGCCTTTTTTCATGGAAAAGGTGAATTTATCCACCTCACCGGGCATGATCTGTCCGTTGAGCGTACCGGGGATGGTGAAGGCGACCGGGTTCTGCTTTGCCGGAGGAAAGGGAAAGAACTCCTCCCGGAACTCGGCAGCTTTGCCCACGAAAAACTTCAAAGGATTGCTCAATCTGCCGTTGCGCTCAAGAAGACGGAACTCCCGCTCCCCGGGAGCGGCATCGGCGGCGATTTTCAGCCGGATGATGATCCGGGAGGCGATCGCCGGACTTGCCTGCAATGAGTTGCGCGGCACGAAAAGAAAACGGTAGAGAATATCTCTTTCACAGGGGGAAAGTTTATCCAGCCGGTCGTAATAATCATGCTTGCGCCACGATTCAGAATCTTCCGGCTTGGGCAGATCGGTGGGCTTGCCGGTGTGGAAATTTTTCAGCACATTATTGATGTAACGGCGCTGTTTGCCGTCGGGCAGAGGCAGTCCGCGGACGACCTGTATGGATTCAACTTCCACCCCGCCGCCGCTTACCACAGCCGATTTAACCGCCCAGAATGCCTGACCGCCGACAATAATATCCACGCTGGTTCCCTGCTGACCGCCGGAGGGCATCAGAAAGCCGATATGAGCGCCATTGAGAGTGAAGATCCCCAGACAGAGGAGAAAGAGAGCAGCAAATTTATTCATAACTCACCTCTTTTCCTTGTAAAGTTCAGAAATTTTGTTCTTTCCGGCATCCGGCGGCAGAATGGAGAGGTCGAAGTTCCGGGGATTGGGCAGTTTTGCCGCCGGGTCGATGCCCGCCAGTTCGTAGATGCTCCAGAGCAGATCGACCGGAGCCACCGGGCGCTCAATGGGCCGCTCTCCCCGGGCATCGGATTTTCCCAGCACTCTGCCCCCGGCAAAGCCGCCGCCGGCAACTACCGTGCTGAAACAGCGGCAATAGTGGTTGCGTCCGCCATTCCACGGCTCCTGATAATCGACTTTCGGAGTGCGGCCGAATTCACCGGTACACCAGATGAGGGTGCTGTCAAGCAGTTTTTTCTCCTCCAGATCCTGAAGCAGAGCGGAAAATCCCTGATCGAACTGGGGACCTAATTTCTGCATTGCCTCAAAGTGTTTCTTGTGGGTGTCCCATCCCTGAGCGTTGATAGTGATGTATGGTACACCTGCTTCCACCAGCCGCCGCGCCGCCAGACAGCATTGACCGAAACGGTTTCTGCCGTAACGTTCACGGGTTTCCGGGGTTTCCAGATTCAGGTCAAAGGCTTTGGCATCACTGCCGTTGAGAACTGCCTGAGCATCAGCGGAGGCTTTTTCAAAATTCTGCAGCTCCGGACAACTGCTTATCAGCGATGCCCCGAAGGTATCAAGCTGCGAAGCATACGCCTGCCGCATAACGATCTGTTCTTTGGTTACGCCGCCGGGAGGAACAAATCCATCGACCTGAAAGATCGCCGCATTGGGGTCGGAACCGGTGGCAAGGGGTTTGTAACGGTCACTTAAAAAACCGTTTTCCGAAAATCTGCCTTTGTTGGTGGTCAAAGCGATGTAAGGTGGAAGTTTCCCCTTGTACTCTTTGCTTTTGAGCATACCGATAACTGCGCCGATCGCCGGATAGGTGATGCCGTCACCGGGCATTCTGCCGGTCTGCATCAAATAGGTGGCGGTCTCGTGACCGTTGGTATGGTGACACATACTGCGGATAATGGAGTATTTATCCGCCTGCTGTGCAAGTTTCGGCAGAAATTCACTGATGCGTATTCCGGGAACGTTGGTGGGGATCTCCCCGAAACCGCCGTTGTACTCTTTGCCTGCATCGGGTTTGGGGTCAAAGGTTTCCAGATGTGACGGACCTCCCCACACCCAGATTTCGATCACGGAACGGGCAGCTTTGCGTCTGCCGGAATTGGCGGCGGCAGTCAGCAGATTTCCGCCGCAGAGGTTAAATGCTCCGTAAGCTCCGCAGAGCGCCATCATTTTGATAAAATCACGCCGGTCGATCATAAACAGTCACCTCATCAATGATGAAAAATAAATTCTTTGGAGTTGAGAAGGATCCAAACCGTATCGCTCAACGCCCGGGAACGGGATTTTTTATCCAGTTTTTTGCAGTAGGCGTTAAAGGCATCCAGCTCCTTTTGAGCAGGCATGCGGCTGAGAATATCCATGTAAATGCGTTCAAATTTCCGGGAGTCGCTGCGGAATCTGCGGGAGATGGAGCGGGTGTAGTTGAGAATACGGCGGTAAAGAGTGGCAGAATTCATCAGATAAAGTCCCTGAGAATCGGTACTGGCGGTGTTGCGTTCAGACAACTGCCCGGAATCCCGCGGCGGTCTGCCGAAGTTATCCAGCACCCCGGTGGAGATACTGCCGTCGGCAATGGTTACCGCTCTGGAAGCTGAAGGCAGATAGGTGAAAGGTTCGGGAATGACACTGGTGTAACGGTCGTAACCGCCGGTCACCCGCGCCAGAGCATCGATCAACACCTCAGATTCCAATCTCCGCAGCGGGTAAGCTGCACCGTTGGCAAGGCGCACTTCGCTCTGATCAAGACTGGATGCCTGAAAGAGTGCGGAGTTGAGTATGACCCGGTACAGCTCCCGCAGAGAGTAACCGCTTTTGCGGAACTCCTCATTCAAAAACTCCTGCAAAGCAGCGGAAAAGGGCTGATTTTTCTCATCATTGCCGCCGAAAATACCTTGCCAGAAGCCGGTGAATTGCGGCAGATCATCGGCAACGGGGTAAATGCCTCTGCCGAAAACCCAGTGCCACACCCGGTTGGTCACAGCCCGTTCAAAATAGCGTTTGCCATCCTGAAAGAGCCAGTTGGCATAGATCAGCCGGGGATCGGTGATTGCGGAATGGAGTTTTACTGAAGTGCCGTCAGGCAGAGTAGCACGGATAAATTCATCCTCAATGGCGTTGAAAACGATCTCCTCTTTCCACTCGTAAGTGCTTTTGTAACGGATGCGGGAAAAAAGTTTGGCGAAACCGGCAATTTCTTCGGGAGAAAAGGCGCTTTCTCTCATACCGCAGGTGGTCAGCAGAACCATTTTTGCCAATCCGGCAGGTGTCCGGTCAGCGCTGGCACGGAAAAAGTTGGCGTAAGGGACCCGGAAGTTGCTCCCGGAAAAGGTGAGCATCTCAAAGAATATCTCATTGAGCTTGCGGTCTTTGAGCAGATCTGCCCGCAGCGCGCCGTGGTAGAGCTGAACGGCGTTGGGCCAGAGGTTGATGGGGAACTCCGATTTGATGCGGAGCATATCGGCAAAACGCATTGCCTGCATGTCGGCATATTCGGGGGAGTTGAGGATCTTATCGATCCATTTGGCACGTTTCTGCGGGTCTTTATCCCGGAGAAAGGCGGTGATTTCGGCGGCAGCTGGCAATCTTCCGGCGGCGGTCAGGGTGAGACGGCGCAGAAAAACTGCATCCGAAGCCATTGCCGGAGGGGTGATATTCTGCTTTTGCCAATGTTCGAGAAGGATCTTATTGATGGGCAGAGATGAATCGAAGTTTCCCGCTTTTTCAAATGGAGAGGCGCTCAAACCGGCGATGAATAATATCCCGGAAAGCAGTAATAACGGCAGTTTTTTTATCATAATTTTTTACTCCTGTCGATTTATCCGGATGGTTCCGATGATACATTAGCATAAAAAAATGTATTATTCAAGTACATGAACGGCACCTGAAGCAAAAAAAACAAAATTATTTATCGGTGCGCCAGCGGCGGCGGCAAACGTGCCGCTCCGATGTAACTGCCTCCTCCGTTGTCGTCGGCAGGGAGTAAAGAAATACCCCGATGGTGTTACTCCACTGAGTTTTGCCAAGCTTTTCTCAAAAGCGTCGATCAAGGCGTGACAACGGAACGCCGCGACTTCAAACCCTCGTGAGAGGGCGCTGTAACTAAAGGGAATTAACGCCAGGAGCCACTTCAACTCACGGGAAGGGTGAAGGAGGAGTGGTCATACAAGCCCGCAAGGGCGCAGTATGAGTGGAGAGGGGGAACACCCCCTCTCCGGCAAACAGAACCTTTGCAAATCCCGCAAGGCAAATTCCACTCCACGGCTTGCAGACAGGGCATGGTATCGGTATACCTCCTGTGGCTTGCGGGCGTTGTGCTGCCCCCACGCCGCCAAGCCGGTCAGGAAAGGTGATCTGCCTGAGAGATCACTTTTTCTGTTGTTTGCTCCAGGAGTCTTTGAGGGTGACGGTGCGGTTGAAAACCGGCAGCGCATCAGTGGTGTCGGGGTCAACGGCAAAGTAGCCGACTCTTTCAAACTGGAGAGCTGTTCCGGGAGCAAGTTTTGCTGCCGCCGGTTCGATGAATCCGGTGACGGTCTTTTTGGAATCCGGGTTGAGCTGAGTGAGGAAGTCCGCGCCGTCGGCACCGGGATTTTCCACCGAAAAGAGACGGTCGTAGAGCCGGACTTCGGCTTTGACGGCATCTTCAGCTGAGACCCAGTGGATAGTGCCTTTTACCTTTCTGCCGTCGGGGGAGTTGC
>JAZUPS010000026.1:0-17170 GCA_045605305.1 Victivallaceae bacterium | reverse complement strand
GCTTCATGGGTTCAATCTATGATGAAGCTGAGGATAAGGCCGCTCTCGCTGCCATGAGACAGGATTCTCTGACCATGGGTCCCAAAACTCAGGAATTCCAGAATAAATTTGCCGCCAAACACGGTGCCAAACACGCTCTGGCTTGCAGCAACTGTACCACCGGTATGATGGTTGCCACCCAGATTTTTGACATTGGCAAAGGTGATGAAGTCATCGTTACCCCGAATACCTTCGTTGCCACCTGTCTGCCGATCCTCAAAGAGGGTGCCACCCCGGTTTTTGCTGACATCGATGAAAGAACCTTCAACATCGATCCTGAAGAAGTCGCCAAGAAGATCACCAACAAGACCAAAGCGATCTACGTCGTTCACTTTGCCGGTCAGATGGTCGATATGGACCCCATCATGGAACTGGCGAAAAAACATGGCTTGTACGTTCTGGAAGACTGCGCCCACGCCACCGGTTCCAGCTACAAAGGCAGAATGGCCGGCTCCATCGGTGATATGGGCAGCTTCTCCTTCCACTCACTGAAAAACATCACCACCTGCGGCGAAGGCGGTATGATCACCACCAACAACGACGAATTTGCCAAAGGCGTCATGGGTCTGCGCTGCATGAGCAACCAGCCCTGGAGCTGGAACGATGTTCTGGAAGATCCCAACAAGCCCGAGTGGAAATTCGGCAGCAACATCACCTGCACCAAGAGCCCCGACCTGCTCGAATACTGGCTGCCTGCCCACTTCGACGTCCGTCCGTGGCTCGGCAAACATTGGGGTAACAACTACCGCATGAACGAAATCCAGGCTGCTGTCGGCTGCTGCCAGCTCGACAAACTGGATATGCTCATCAACAAACGTCGTGAAATCGCTCACAAAATCACCGAAGGCATTCAGGATGTCAAAGGTGTCGAAGCGGTCTACGAAGATCCCAACTGCTACCACAGCTATCACCTCTACACCGTCTGCGTGGATGAGAAAGAGCTGGGCGGAACCCGTGACGAATTCATGCGCGTTCTCTACGAAGAAGAAGGCGTGCAGGGTATTCTCCACTATCAGCCGACTTTCCACTTCACCGGTCTCAAGAACATGGGTTATGATCCGGATCAGTGCCCGAAAGCCAGCAGATACTTCTACAAACGCAGCTTGAACATTCCGATGCATCCGCGTTTGACCGAAGAGAACGTTGCTGATATGATCGAAGGTATCAAGAATGCTTCTGCGAAAGTCCGCAAACGGCACAACAAAGCGTAATTTTACGTTTGTTATCCAAAACTCCTGCTCCGGAAACGGGGTGGGAGTTTTTTTACACTGAAAATGTAAATCGCCTCAAATAATAAAGCGGCAGTTTTTCCGCAGACTGCCGAAGCAGTGATCAGCTTGAAAAAACTGCCGTTTCAAGATCGGGATGTAAAGAATCGGGTTCCCTTACCCAGGAATCATTTGCCCTTGTCGTGAAAAGAGCCGAAGGGGTTATTTTGCCGGATGGAGTTTCACCTCTCCCCAGTTGCCGTGATCACCGGTCATTCCGTCTCCGGCATTGCCGGTGATAAATTCAAGAGATTTTACTCCGGTCAAATCCAGATCGAAATATACCGGTTCATCCTTAGCTTTGAGTTTTCCGGTTTGGAAAATTTCTTTGCCGTCGGCAACGATCTTCATTTGGCAGCTTGCGTAATTATTCGCCGGATTCAAGTAGCTTGAAACTCCCGCGTATCCGGTCAATCTCCCCCATGAACCTTTGCGCAGATCGTACTTCAAAGAGCTTGGAGCATGAACGCCAATGCCTTTGTCAAAGAACTTCTTCCCGATCTTCATCCTTTTGCCGTCACAGCTTTTATCCCGTTTTATTTCTCCCCAGCCGGTAGTTCCTTTGCGACAGTCAATATCGCTGAGATAATGGAAATTTTCTGTTTTTACCGCAAACTCCGTGGCGGCAAGAACCTTTTTCCCGTGACGCATGGTGACTCTGACTTTGCCGCTGATGCCCTCTTTTGCCGCACTGAAAGATAAGTGCAAGCGTTTTTCCTCGCCATTTTGCAGGGAAATATATCCGGGTATTCCGGAGACTTTTACTCCCTCCGGCAACTCAAACTCCAATGAAACTTTGGGCGCTTTCTGCACGGAAGAGATCGCAAGAGTTACTCCCCTTCCGGCTCCGGCGGCAAGATACAACGGAGAATCACCCGGAACGATTTTCAATGAATTTTTTCTTTCCGGGGCAGTCACCTTTCTTGCTGCCATATTTTCTTTGACCAGTTTCCGGAATTTTTCCACCCGTTCTGCACTGTCCGCCAGGAGCAGCAATGTTTCGTACTGGGCGATATTCAAGGTGACATTGCCGTTTTTTACCGGCAGCAACCGGTCATTGAATACATCAAGTACGCACTCGGCATTGCCCACATAAAGTTTTTTCACCCCTTCGGTACTGCTTATCAGATGGAAATATTTATTATGGTGATAGTATACCGAATCATAACCGAAATTGAGTTTTATCCCCGACAGGCGCAGGATCTTCTGAAAAACATCATTGTGCAGAAGGTAATTGTAGTGATAAAACGCCTGCCAATCCGGATAACGGTGACGGACAAAGAGCGGTTTGCCGTCTTTGGCACGGAGAATGACCTCATCCCCTTTTTTCGGTTTGACCAGCATCCGTAACGCACCATTGGGGATGGTCTCCTTGCCCAGAGCCTGTCTGGATCTGCCGAAATATTTGACAAATCCGGGTTCGGTAAACTCCATATAATCTGCTCCCGGGAGCAGTTCAAAATCAAACCCGGTCAGTTTGCCTGCGGCTTCCACCGAAAAGCCGTTTTCCGTGACCAGGCCTGCACCGTAGAGAAAAAGTAAAGTCCGGTTGCCGCTTTTGAATTTTTCCAGATGTTTTCTTCCTGATTCCGACACATCCGGAATACAGGCAAGCACCACCATTTTGTAACGTTCCGGGTCGATCAGTTCGATTTCATTGTCATTGAAAAAGTCAACTGCGGCGCCGCTGCGGACAAATACCGGCCACCGCGGTGCATTCCACCAGCAGGCGGTCCGGGAGTGTTTCGGGGCGACTACCGCGATTTTTGCCGCACTGCTCATATCGTAATTCATCTGCAATGCCGCATTGGAAATGGACTCCAATTCAGCAATGGTGCGCATCAGCTCCATGTTTCCGTAGATATTGCAGTCGTTATTCAGCGCCACCCAGATCGTCCCGGAGCCGTTGATGAATGGATAGAGGAACTCCCGGCGCATCAGCATGATCGATTCATACATGTTGCGGCCGACACCGAATTTTTCGGTCAGCCAGAAATAGGTGCGCATATCTGCATCGTGCCAGTAATGTACTCCGCTCTGGCGCATGGCTTCCAGATTCAGCGGCTGGGGCAGGGAAACTCCCGATGCCGCCCGATCCGGATAAAAACTTGAGGAAACCACAAAATCAATAACGCCGTCGGCAGATTGATCATCGACGAAACCGGTGGTGTAAGTCCCGATGATCGCCCGGTTTTGAGTCAGTTTTTTCATGTAGGAAGCAAAAGTTTTACGCAAATTCCGGATCGATTCCGCAGTAAAATTATAATAATCCCCGATCCGGATATCTTTGTTGGGATCGCAGAGGTATCCGGCATCAAAGACTCCGCCGATAGAACCATCCGGCGGCAGGATCTCCTTGAATTCAGTATAATTGCTTTTCCATTTTTTATTCAGCTGCGCTGTATCGCCATATTTTTTCCGCAGATACTTCTGCCACGCTTCGATGCTTTCCGGGTTCCAATCCGGCCGCTGGTATTTCTGATCCCAGTAACGCCACTCTGCCGTTGCGCCGTAGTTGATCATAAAGCCGATCGTCCGTTTGGAAAACCCTTTTTCTTTCAGGTGTTCGACCAGTTTGCTCAAATTCTTTTTGGCATCGGCCTCAAATTTGGAACTGTTGAAACTGGCGATAATACTGCCTCTTAATCCGACAACTTTACCACCGTCATTGACCATGAAATTGGTTTCCGGATGGGCGTGGGGATACCATTTGGCATATTCCAGATAGACCCCGAAAATAATGTATGCCTGCGGATGATCCAGAAGAATTTTTTCCACAGTTGCATCAAGTTCGGTGTAATCGTATTTATCAGGACCAGTCCACTCGTTCATGATTCCCAGCAAGATCACAGGAACTCCCGCTTCGCGGCACCAGAAAAAGGGACTGTGGCTCTTTTGGAATGCCGCCCGGGTCAAGCCATCTGATTCATTTGCCCAGCGCATTGCTGTCGGGAACATGTTTTTTCCGTCGATACTCAACATGGTCACGCCGTTTACTTTGGTCAATTTTCCCGGCCAATCCTGTGCATGGCAGAATATTGCCGCCATACAGACAAACAGGGAAAATGCGATTTTCAAATATTTTGCGTGCATCATACAGAGAGTTTTCGCATTTGACATAGACAGCCTCCTTAATTGCCGCCGGAAAAATCGTAATTTTCCAACTCATCCGGCAGTTGCGGTATCTGATATGGTGTGCCGCCGCTGCGGATGGAATTTGCTCCGAGAATACCGGCGGCAACTGCGTAACGCGCTCCCTGGGGAGTCGATTCCGGTGAAGAGTTGCCCCTGAGCATATCGATGAAACTGTTGACGATCTGAGGATCAGCTCCGCCGTGACCGCCTTCACCGCTGGGCATGTGGTAAGTTATGTCACCGTGGGGGGAGTAGCAGTCTATCCGGCGGTTCCAGACCTGAATGGTGCAACTGTCACTGTAATCCCCGAAATTTTCCATACGTCCCTTTGTTCCGATAACGGTGTAGTTGCGGTAACTGTCAGGGGTGAAGTGACACTGCATATAACACGCCTGTACCCCGTTTGCCAACTGCATATTGATCATGTTTATATCTTCATTGTTGACATTGGGGGAAAAATCCTTCTGTTCCTGCGGCGGCCAATGATCTGTACTCCACACTCCGGCAACGGTCAGGCAGTCAAGTTTTTCCTTTTCCCGGCGGGGAAGAGTTCCGTAGACTGAAAGTGAACCGATACCGTTGACCAATACCGTGCGGCTGCCTGCCAGCCAATGGATTATGTCAATATCATGGGCTCCTTTCTGCAGCAGCAGAGAACCGGTCTTTTTCCGGTCGGCGTGCCAATCGCGGAAGTAGGCGTCGCCGCCGTAACTGACAAAGTGACGGCACCAGATGGCTTTGACCTCTCCGATTATTCCGGAAAGGATGATCTCCCGCATTTTTCTGGTGAAATTCATATACCGCATATTGTGACCGAGCATCAGGCGGGTCTTATTGTCATGGGCGCATTGCAGAATATGATCCGCACCCTCAATCGAGATCGCCAACGGTTTTTCCAGATATACAGGAACGTGATTTTTCAGGGCAAAACAGGTGTGTTCCTCATGACAGAAATCCGGGGAGAGGACAAATACACCATCCAGATGCTCTTTTTCGATCATCTCCCGATAGTCATAATAACCTTTGACTGAAGAACCTTTTTCCTTGTAACGGTCGATGAAACTGTTGAGCTGTTCTTCATATATATCAGCCCCGGCAACGATTTCCACCCCGTTTTCTTTTTGGTGAGCCAGGTCTGCCAGTTGACCGCGGCAGCAGGTGCCGATGACACCCAAACGCAATTTATTCATTTTTTTCAGAACTTCCTTTTTCCAGAAGATTTTCAGTTGTCGATACGGGCGCAAGTGACATTACCCAACTCGAAAAAATCATCACTTTCCCAGATGAACCGCAAATAAACGGTATTATCCGGTACTTTGAATATGTGATCCAGCGGTTTGCTTTTGCTCATTTTTCCCTGTTGAAGCGTACCGCAGAGGTTGTAATTCACATCCAGTGCTTCAATGCGCCAGCGGATGGAGTTCCCATGCAGTACCGCAGCGGTAAGGTGCATGGGGTTTTCCGGGATGACATCGTTGGTAAGCACACTCTTTTTCTTTCCTTCAATACTCCAGCCCCAGGGGAAACCAGCTTCCGGTTTCCGCCATGCCGGGGGAAGTATATCCCCTGCCGGTCTGACACAGAACCGGCGGATTTTAAGTGTCGTATCAGTAGGGCCTTTTTTGATCCAGAAAAATATCTGCATCGTATTGCCTGAAGCCTTGACCCGGTACTTCATCGGCCGCCATGCAAGGGAGTTGGTTTCCAGATCAAATATTCCCGGATCATCCCATTTCGGGGGGAATTCCACCCGCAGTTGAGCGCCGGAATAACTGGTGGCAGTTTTGGCTTCAAACTCCACATCGTACTCTTTGCCCGGCACGACTTTCAGGCGCTGAATGGCAGAGGCTCCTCTCTCATCTGCCTTGCGGGTCAAGGTCATAATATTATTCTTTATCCACGCTCCGGAAGTTGATATTTGCCAACCGGCAGGCGAGGTGAAGTTGCCGTTCATCTCAATATTACCGGCACTGGTGAACAGTGCCGGTATCAGCATCAATACGGGAAGCAGATCTCTCATTTGTAGAACCACCAGTTTGTCGGTTCAGTGCAAAGGGTGGTATCCCAGAATTTTGCCCGTCCGTTGGCATCATTGGTTCCGGTAATGGCAGTAACATGGGCATCTGCCATCAGGATATTGCAGCTGCCGTGGGGCAATGACACATTGTGATCGTTGGAGGCAATGGTTGAACCGCTTCCCCACCAGACACCATTCTGGTTTACCTGAGAAGAAACATAGTAATCGCCATACCCCAGCGGATCATCGACATATTTGGCGCTTTCCACCAGAGAAATGATCGCAGAGGGGGCTTTTACATTGGACATTTTCGGCCAGCGGTCTTCACCGCCCAGATTGGTGTTTTTGCCGTAGTGGGGATCTCTGGCGTTGTAATCCGGGTGGAATCCTTTTTCCGCATCCCGGGAAGGGCAGAAATACTGCTGGGAGATCGACCCCAGCGGTTTTTCAAAGGGGACTACTCCTGCGTAACCGTAGAACCAGTACCACTTCGGATCGGTGATGGAGTAACTGTTGCCGTCAGAACCGGTATAAGAGAAGGTGCCGAATATCGCATGAGGGGCAAATCTGCCGTCACTGACTTCCAGATACATCTGTTGACCGAGTCCAAGCTGTTTGAGATTGTTGATGCAACTTGCCGATCTGCCGCGCTCTCTGGCACTGTTCAAAGCCGGGAGCAGGATCGCCGCCAGAATTGCAATTATTGCAATTACCACCAGCAGTTCGATCAGGGTGAAGAGAGTTTTTCTTTCAGAAGAAGAAAACGGGTGGGGAGAATAGTTCTTTCCAGGCATAAATACCTCCTTTAAAAAATGTTGGTTATTGAACTCAGTTGAATGTTATTTTTCAACTGGACTTCCTAAATTTGCAAGATTGACATTTCCTGCGCTTTCGCCATCAAAAATGGAGTATGGCAATACAACTTTCTGAGGAACAGGATTTCCATTCATACGCTGCTTCAGCAGTTCCAATACCGCTATTCCGAATGCCGGAGAGGTTATCCTCACCGCACTCAATGGCGGACTGGTGATCTCTGAACCGTATCCGAACCCCATTACCGCAATATCTTTCGGAACTTTTTTGCCGCACTCTTTCAATATGCGCAGCAGCGGGACAGCGAAAAAGTCACTGGAGCAGTAGACCGCTTCCGGTTTCAGCGGCAATATTTTTTCATGAACCACCTTTTCAAAATCTGATTTGCTTTTCAGGGGAATGACCATATCGGCGGCGGTATGGAAATTTCTTTCCCGCAGGGAATCGGCGAACTCTTCCGGGGTAAAACCGAAACGCAGACGGCACCCGTCACTGGCGTAGATCAGAGAGACGATCCGCCGCATCCCCATGGAAACCAGATAGTCGAAGCCGGAGAACCACGCATTTTTCATTTCAATGCCGACACTGCTGTAAGAGTCGGTTATCAGAGAATTTTCATCCTCCCGGCAGTGGACAGCCGGCAAACCGCTGTCGCGGATGACGTTCAGAAAAGGTTCTCTGCCGTTTATCCGGGCGCCCCAGAAGACAATCCCGAAGTATCTGGAGGCGATGATCCGGGCATCCTGCAGACAATCCAGCGCTTTTATCTCGTAATCTATATTCAGATCGCGGCACGCTTTTTCGACCATTTTCAATTCAAAAATTTTCTTGTCGTATATATCGTGAGCCCCGCAGTATGCCAGGAGCAGTTTCTTGCACTTCCCCAATGGCGATAGGACTCTGGTGCCATAATAATGGCTCCGGGAGATGATCCCCTCTTTTTCCAGCCGCGACAATGCTGCTCTGAGCGTTACTCTTGAAACCCCAAGCTCTTTGCAAAACTCCGGTTCAGAAGGTAATTTGCCATCGGGTATCTGATTGCTGATTATCATTTCCATGATTTTGCGGTATACAAAATCTTTTTTCAATTCAATCGTTTTCAACTGCATGAAAATCCCTTTCCTTTTGCCTGTTGAGGCAATTTCAAAACTCCTCTGAAATTATCGAAATTTCCACTATCTGTTGTCAATATAAATAGGACAACTTTTGCTGTCAATATAAGACAACTTGTTTTTTTGAATTTTTTTTGAATTACTTTTGAAATCATTTCCGCGAAGGCAAATCGCTTCTGCCGGGTACTGCCGTTAAAAAAAATTTTTTGAGAAAATGCTTAGTTATACTTGATTTTTGCTTTGTTGAGACTAAATTAATAGTGTGGAGCGGGATAATTACAGGATTTTTTCCAACCGGTAATTGGCAGACCGGCGGGAGAATTTTTGAAATTACCTTTGTCTAAAAAAACTTAACTGAAAATGGAGGCGGCTGATGAAAAAATTCCTTTTGACAACCCTTTTTTGCTGTGCATCAATAGTTTTGACTGCCGGTACTGATTTGCGGGTGCAGAACTTCCTTCCCGCATCCGGCGGCACTGCCGAGGTGGTCTCTACCGGATGGAAAAATTACGGACTCAAACTCACCGCCGGAGCGCAGAGCGATGTGACGGTCATGTATAAACAGATCTTTACCTTCCACCCCGGCATGATCTATGAAATTTCCGGCGATATTTCCGGAACCGGTGAACTTTTTGCCGAACTCCAATATTTCGACATTGACAATAAGCCGGTCTCTTATCCCAAGAGCAAAATGACCATCCGCATCCGCAAAGATGAGTTCAAAGCTGTCCTTGATTTGCGGA
Source organism: Victivallaceae bacterium (assembly GCA_045605305.1). Classification (GTDB taxonomy): domain Bacteria; phylum Verrucomicrobiota; class Lentisphaeria; order Victivallales; family Victivallaceae; genus UBA1784. The sequence goes on along the minus strand of JAZUPS010000026.1, from coordinate 8,043 downwards.
AGGTGGATATGCCAAATCCTCCACGCCGCTGTAAAGTCGTTCTCGGCGTGAAAAAAGGCGGCTCTTTGCTTCTGGAAGATATGGAGCTGGATGTGGAAGACGGCATTGACGATTGAAATAATCGGAATAATTCCAACTCCCGGGGATTGTCGAAAAGGCACTCCCCCTTTTTTTGCCCGGAAATCAATCCTCTTTATCGGGGGCAAAAAGTTTCATTCTGCCGGAGTCGGTGATCTTTATACAGGGGTAACCGTTGCGGTCAACCCGTTCAAGGTATCCGGAATCAGTCAGCTGGCGGAGGAGTTTTTCCACCGTGGCAGCTTTCAGGTGGTGCAGGGTGGCAAAACATGCGTTACGGTGCCAGTTGCCGGAAATAATGGAGGCGCTCCGGCTGCCGGAAAGGATTTGTCCGAGTTTGCCGATGCCGACTCTGCCGTTGAGCAAATCCGCTCCTCTCAGGGCAATACGGATATCCTGCTTTTTGACCCCCGCAATGGCACTGAGAGAGGTTTTGCCGGAGCAGTGGTCACAGCATCCGCACTGCCAGCTGTCGCTGTTCTCGCCGAAATATTCGATCAATTCCACCTGACGGCAGCGGTGGGAACGGGCGTAATTTATCATATCATCCAGCCGGGCTAATTCATAATTGAGGTGTCCGCTCAACTCCTCATCATCCAGTTCCGGCATCCGCAGTTCCGGATCGGTCAATTCCACCGCTCTGCCGGAAAATCCTGCCCGCCAGATGAGGCAGTCGCCATTGAGGGCGTTGATCACCCGTTTGACCTGATCGCCATTCAACCCGGCAATTCCGGTCAGCTCCTCCACCGATACGGAGAACTCTCTTGAGACACTTCTGCCGTAGTGACCGATCACCCGGTGAATAAAACGTGAACGCTGGGTCTTCTCATCCTGATGCACTATTTTCAGCCGGTCAGGGTCGCCGGTAAAACGGAGAAATCCCATGCCGGTTCGCTTTACTGAACGGCGGATGAAGCCGAGTTTTTCCAGAATCCCCAGAGCGGCGGAGATCTGTCCGTCGCTTTTGGCGGCGTCAATATTTTCCCGCAGTTCGGCGGGGGTGACTTCGATTTCTCCGGGCGTTTCCAGCTCTTTGGTCCGGTAATAGAGTTCCCGGTAGACCGCGCGGATAACTGCCGGAGGAGGATTGTTCATTTCAATCAGAAATTTATGGATATAACGGTCAGCGTAACTGAAAAGCAGAATGCACTCTGCACTTTCCCCGTCTCTTCCGGCACGTCCCGCCTCCTGATAGTATGCTTCCAGCGAACCGGAAAGCTGATAATGGATCACCCGCCGGACATCCGGGCGGTCGATCCCCATGCCGAAGGCGTTGGTTGCCGCCAGCACCGGGGCGGGGTCATTCATAAAATACTCCTGCGCGGCAGTGCGTTCTTCCATACTCATCCCCGCGTGATAACCCACCACTCCGGGAATTTGGGATAATTCATCCACCGCCTGTCTGGTGGCGGCATAGATCAAAGTCGGTTTGGGGTCATTTTCAAGAATTTCCCGGATCTTTGCCGCTTTGCCGTCTCTGGAACCTTCACACTGGATAACTTTGAATGAGAGGTTGGGGCGGCGGAATCCCGCCACCAGAAGCTGCATATTCTCCCTTTTCAACTGGCGGCGTATATCACTGCAAACCAGCGGTGTCGCTGTGGCGGTAAAGGCGCATAACTGGGCAATGCCGAGGGCTGAGGCGGTTTCACCGATCTTCCGGTAACTGGGACGGAAATCATGTCCCCATTCGCTGATGCAGTGAGCCTCATCCACCACCAGCATCGAGGGGGGATTATTGGTCAGGAATCGGCGGAAAAAGTCCGTCTGCAGCCGTTCCGGGGCGACATAGAGCAGTTTTATTTCTCCTCTGGCGGCGGCATCAGCCGCCTGAAGCTGATCGTTGAAGGTTATGGAACTGTTGATGAATGCCGCCGGAATACCCCGTTTGCTCAGGGCGGAAACCTGATCCGCCATCAACGCTATAAGCGGGGATACCACCAGCGCGTAACCGGGTTTAAGCATTATCGGCAGTTGATAGCAGAGAGATTTACCGGCACCGGTGGGCATGACGACACAAATATCCTCCCCGGCGAGGATCTTTTCCACCACCGGGCGCTGATGATCGAGAAAGTCATCAAAGTGGAAATATTTCTGCAATGCTCCGGTCAGCGTATCCATTTTTTTCTCCAGACAACAATGCGCCGCAGGGTTATTCACCGCGGCGCATTGATAAAAAGACGTGAAAATTTTACTTTTCGAGCTGCTGAACCATCTTTTTCAGACCGAGCAGGTCGAGTTTTCCGGAACCCAGCAGGGGCAGGTGGTCAACTTTCACAAAGTCGTCCGCTTTGGGGATCCAGATATTGGGCAGACCAGCTTCCCGGAGTCCGGCGATGATCGCGGCGGCATCGAGGTTCTCCACAATGTGGAAAATCACCAGTCTTTCACCTTTGAGCCGGTCACTGCGTCCGGCAACGGCGATTTCCCGGTTTTCGGAGTGGAGGAGCTTGGTGATCGCCTCTTCCACACCTTCATGGGGAACCATTTCGCCGCCGATCTTGCTGAAACGGCTGGCTCTGCCGGTGATGTAGATGTAGCCGTCTTCATCCATGTGACCGATGTCACCGGTGTCGTAGTAGTTGTTCTGAATGACCTGAGCGGTCAACTCCGGCTGACCGAGATAACCTTTCATCACCGTACCGGCACGCACCTGCAGTCTGCCGTCTTCGCCGGGAGGAAGTTCCACGCCGGAATCAATATCCACGATACGGGCATGGATACCCGGCAGGGGACAGCCGATACTGCCCGGGTGGTCACTTTTGGTTCCCATGGTGTAGATGGAGTTGTTGAGGTTGATGGTGACGATGGGGGATAATTCGGTGCATCCGAAGCCCTCAACGATGTCTCTGCCGGTCATGTTGCGGTAACGTTCAGCCAGTTCGGTACGGAGTTTTTCCGCGCCGGTGATGCAGAGACGGAGGGTTTTGAAGTCTTCCGGTTTGGCTTTCATCATATATTTCTGCAGGAAGGTGGGCGTGGCGCAGAGAATGGTGATTTTGAAGTCACGCACACTGCGGACAATGACCGATGAATCCAGCGGATTGGCGGCATAAGCCACCGGGGTTCCGGTCGTGGCGGGCAGGGCGAAGCAGACCGTGAAGCCGAAGGAGTGGAAGATGGGCAGGTTTCCCGCCACCCGGTCGTTGGTTGACCAATCCACCACGCGGATGAATGACTGGATGTCGCAGTTGATGTTGCGCTGGGTGAGCATGACCGCTTTGGGGGTTCCGGTGGAACCGCTGGAAAAGAGCAGAGCCGCCTGCTGGAACATATTGTAGCAGCTCAAAGGTGCTATATTCCGCACCAGAGTACGGGTGGGCAGGAAGATCGCCATCAGCATGGCAATGAATTTATCTTTTTTGCTGATGGTCGGCACGATGTCTTCCAGAAGCACCATATCTTCAGTGGCTTCCCACTTGAGTTTGTCGAGGAACTTTCTGCTGGTGAGGATGGTTTTCACTCCGGCGCGGTGGACGGAATCCAGAGCCACCTGCTGACCGGCGCTGAAGTTCATGATCGCCGGGGTGCGGTCGGCGCACTGCACCGAGAGCAGAACTCCGGCGGCGATGGGGGTATTGGGCAGCAGTACACCGGTGTAACCGCTGGTTCCCTTGTCGATTTTGCGGATGATTTTGGAAAGCATGATGGTCAGCAGCAGCATTTTGAAGTTGCTGAACCAGGTTTCCGTGGTGGCATCGTAGAAAACTTTGCCGAAAAGGTGGCGTTTGGCGTAGTAGATAAAGGCGGTGTGGATGGGGCGTTCACCGGGCTGGGGTGAGGTTTCCGCAATGGCGCCCAATTCGGAAATCTTCTGGCGCAGCTGGAAGGCGGAAAGGTTGGGATCCACCGGTTTGCCGATGGCGACCGAGAAGTCCACGGGCCAGCGGGTGAGGCGGTGGAAACGGAGACGGTTCTTGTAGATACCGGTCAGACGGCCGTGGATCATGCCCAGGCGTACCGGCATGACCGTCACCTGAATATCCGGCGGGATCAATGCCTGAACTCCGGAACGGAAGCGCATCAAGTTGCCGCTGCCGGAAATTGCACCTTCCGGGAAAAAGCAGATGGTTTCACCGACCCGCAGACGATCCTGAATCTCGCTGAAGAACTTTTTCATCGCTTTGGGGTGACGGAAATTCGGCACACTCAGCACGCCGAGATACCAGAAAAGGAAACGGGTGGGCAGGAAGTTGATGACTTCAGTACGCACCATGAAGCGCACCCGCTGGCGTACCACCGCCTGGATCATCAGCATATCCACCAGAGAAACGTGGTTGGAAACCAGCAGGATCGGACCGGAATAGGGCATATTCTCCTTACCGATCACCCGCAGACGGAACATCACCAGTCTGGTCACCCAGGCGGCGATTTTCAAGGTCAGCCGCGGTGAGCAGAGGATCAGAAAGATGACCACAATGATCGCTGCCGGGTAATAAGCACAAATATACGGAAGAATATACTCCCACAAACCGGAAAACTTTTCAGACATAAAAAAACCTCATTTACAAATACTTATTATTTTCTCATAAAGCGACAGGAGTTCTTCCTCCCCCGTTTTGTCATGACTATAATATATGCCCGGAAAAGTTTTTTTTCAACTTTTATCACCGATCTATTGAAAAATTTACCAAAAAGAGTTAAATTAATAAGCTAATATCTTTAATACGCGGTTTAATTTACCGCCGCAAAGATGTTGTTATTTATGGAAAGCGGATTGTTAGATATTCATAACTGATTGAAAAATGGCAAGTTTTGAAGAAAAATTGATTGCATTATCCAGTGAAGCGGTTTTGAAGCACGCCAAACAGCTTTTGAAACAGAAAGTTTTGCTTGGTGCGTGGCGCAACAGCTCCGGGGAGTTGTGCGGAGTCTTTGCTGAAAGCGGAAATCTGTCGGTGGAAGTGTGCGTTTCCACCGGGGAAAATGCCGTCTCCCGGTGCGGCTGCGGGGATAAGGAGCATGATCTTTGCGCTCATGGCGTGGCGCTTTTGATGTATTCCGGCCGCTTCGCTTTCCGTCTGCCCGGGCCGGAAACGCCGCCGGTCTACAGCAAAGGTTTGGTATTGCAGGATTTTTCCCAGCTTTCACGCCGGGGCATGAGCAACAGTGCCAAACTGCGGATAAATGTGGTGGAAGATCAGCTCCATGCCCCCAATCAGTACAAGGTGCTGCTGCTCAATGTCAAACTTACCGGAGCATCCCGGGAGTACGCCGGAAACTTGAACAATATCAAACAGTTGTATTTCAATAAATCTTTGAGCGTGGTCTTGAAATATGAGGATTTCTCCCTTCACGATCAGCAGATCATCCGCTTTCTGGCGCTGAATGGCACGGCGGAAAACTCCAATATCGCTCTGGGAGCTGAACTTGCGGCGGAGTTGTTCCACGCCCTGCCGGGATTTCCCCGCTTTTTCCGGGACGGCAACCGGATAACCATCCGCCGGGAACGGGCAGAAGCGGTGCTGGTGAAAGCCAAAGACAAGATACTTCCCGGTATCCGGATCGATCAGGCAGTTCTCCCCCTTTCCGGAGCGCGGCTGATCGCCGGACGTGCCGGGAGCTGGGTGGGGAAAAACGATGAGTATTTCTTTATCGGCGGCGATTGTGAAGCGGGATTTCTGCGGAGCTTTTTCCGGATGCAGATACGCGACCGCAAAGAGTTGGAAACTTTTCCCCTTCCGGTGGTTGAAGCTGGCGGCATCGACCCGGAACCCCGCCCGGCAAAGATCATGCTTGACGGCTGGTTTTCGGAAGATGGAAAATTTTTCCTGAAAACCTCCTATCTTTATGATGCCGGTTCCAGAACGATCATTTGTGCGCCCCGTTCCGGCAGGAGCTTTGCCAGCGGCAGGGACTTTTTCTGCCGGGATATTGCCGGGGAGCAGAATTTTGAAAACTTTCTCTCACTTTTCGGTATGGATGTGGCAGAAAGTGATGCTTTTGCAGAAATTTCCGCCCCGGAGAAAGCCGGAGTTTTCCTCCACCGGGCGTTGCCGGAAATCATCCGGCAGCAGGGGGAAAAGATCGTTCTTTCCGGCAGATTATCGGCGCTTTTCAACGGCGGCAACGGTTTGCCGCAAGCACTGTTCCGTTGTGAAAACGGCGGCAATACCGCTGATTCCCGGATCATTGTCTACCGCTTCGGCGAAGCCGGTGATCAACTGAGCTGGGAAACGCTTTACGAGCGGGCACTTTCACGGAAAAATTACCTCTTCTCCCGGGGAAAACTTTTGCGCATCTCCCCGGAACTGGGCAAATTTTTGCGCGCTTTGGCAGCACTTATCCGCAACCATGACACCCTTGCCGGCAAGTTTGAAGTTCCCTTTGCCAACTGGAAATTTTTCTGCACCCTTGCCGGGGCGATACCCGGAGCGCTTCCTGTCGATCTGCTTACCGGAGATGTCGAAGTCACCGAGCCTGCGGTGGTGGAAAATTTCCACTTTGACGGCACTTTGCGCAACTACCAGAAGCAGGGGGTAAGTTTCATGCAGTACCTCGTTGACCGCAATTTCAACCCCCTGCTTGCCGATGAGATGGGATTGGGAAAAACCGTTCAGCTTCTGGCACTTCTCAGTTCCCGGATGAGTAAGCAGGGCAATCCGGCTCTGATCGTCTGCCCCGCTTCGCTGATCGTGAACTGGGCGCGGGAGGCGGCGCGTTTCGTTCCCTCGTTCCGGGTGGCATCTCCGGTGGGGCAGGAGCGGGAAAAGGTGTTGAAAGACGGGGATTTTGATCTGCTCATTCTCTCTTATACGGCGGCGAAACTCTGTCAGAACTCCCTGAAAAAGTACTGTTTCAGCTTTCTGGTGCTGGATGAGGCACAGCATATCAAAAATCCCGGTTCCAGCAATGCCAAAAACTGCAAGAGCATCCGGGCGGAACACCGGGTGGTGCTGACCGGTACGCCGCTGGAAAATACTCCGGAAGATCTCTGGAGCGTAATGGATTTTCTCCACCCCGGTCTCCTCGGCACTCTGCCGGTATTCCGCCGCCGTTATGCCAATATCGCCAATGATCAGGAGCTTCAGGAGGAGTTTACCGGCAGGATCTCACCCTTTATCAAGCGGAGAACTAAGAGCGAAGTAGCCTCCGATTTGCCGGAAAAACATGAAAGCACCGTCTTTTGTGAAATGGCTCCGGAACAGCGGGCGCTTTACGATCAACTGCTTTCCGGCAGTCAGGAGACATTGAAAAACGGCAGCAGTGCCGATCTTTTTGCTCTGCTTCTGCGTTTGCGCCAGTGCTGCTGTCATCCGGAATTACTGCCGGATATGGCAGGGGGGAATTTCGCTTCAGCAAAAACGGAACTGCTCTTTGAGTTGCTCAATGAAACCATTGACAGCGGACACAAAGTGTTGCTTTTCAGCCAGTTTACTTCCATGCTGAAACTCCTTGTTCCCCAGTTGGAAAAAGCCGGAATCCCCTTTGAGTATCTCGACGGCGCCACCCGTGACCGTCAGGCGCGGGTGGATAGATTCAACAACGATCCATCCATCCCCCTCTTTCTGCTCAGTCTGAAAGCCGGCGGCACCGGTTTGAATCTTACCTCTGCCGACACGGTGATCATCTATGACCCCTGGTGGAACCCGGCAGTGGAACTTCAGGCGGCAGACCGTACTCACCGTATCGGTCAGACCCGTGCCGTTACCACCGTAAAACTGGTAATGAAGGACTCCGTGGAGGAAAAAGTTCTGCTCCTTCAGCAGAAAAAACGGGAACTTTTTCACTCATTGGTGGAAAATCCGGCAGCCGCCGGAGGCATATCCATTGCCGAGTTGCGCGCATTGATGGAGTAATAAATGTTGAAAAAGTTTTTTTTCATTCTCTCTTTTCTGGTGACACTTTTCACCCTGCAGGCGGCAGATACGGTCTACTTTGTCCCCGGCTGGTATTCGGAGTGGATAATCTATTCCAATCACGTCAAAATTTTACAGCAGCTTTTTCCGGAAAGCGAAGTGAAGG
>JAZUPS010000025.1:0-3536 GCA_045605305.1 Victivallaceae bacterium | reverse complement strand
TCAAATTCGCCCCGGTACTTTGCTCCGGCGATAAGGGAACCCATATCCAGCGCCACCACCCGGCGGTCTTTCAGTGATTCCGGCACATCGCCGCGCACCACCCGGCGCGCCAGACCTTCGACGATGGCGGTTTTGCCGACTCCCGGTTCACCGATCAGAACCGGATTGTTTTTGGTACGGCGGGAAAGGATCTGGATCACCCGGCGGATCTCATCATCTCTGCCGATGACCGGATCAAGTTTATCCTGCATCGCCATTTGGGTAAGGTCACGGGAGTACTTTTTCAACGCCTCAAAAGTACCTTCCGGATCAGGGGACGTCACCCGCTGATTGCCCCGGATGCTCTGGAGAGCATTGAGTATCTTATCGGGCGTGATCCCGGCGGAACTGAATATATCAGCGGCTTTGCCGGGGATGGAAGCAAGGGCAAGCATCAGGTGTTCCACGCTGACATACTCATCACCCATTTCTCCGGCTTTTTTCATTGCCTCATTGAGTACGGCGCTGAACTCTCCGGTCATTACCGCATTCTGAGAGTAACTTCCCTCCACCCGGGGCAGTTCGCCCAGAGCGGAAGCGGTTTTGTTCCGGAAAAGTTCCCGGTTGACGCCGAGTTTTTCCAGAATGGAGTTGACCAGACTTTCCGGGTCGTCAAGGAGCGCCGCCAGCAGATGAACCGGACGCAATTCGGTGTGGTTGGCAGCAGAGGCACTCTGCTGGGCATTCATCAGGGCTTCTTTGCTTTTGTTGGTGAATTTTTCGATGTTCATAATTTTTTTCCTCCTCCTGTGGTTTTCCGCCGATTTACAAGCAAAAAGCGTGCCAGCAGTTGATTTCAGGCAAAGGAGCTTGAAAAAAGCGGTGTGCCAGTGTATATTTATGTCACGTCAACGTGTCAAAACAACACACTTTATGGAAAGTTTTTTATGGAATACGTCACCATTACCAGCGCACAGAATCCGTCAGTCAAACATCTGGTCAAGCTCCGTGACCGCCGGACACGGGATAAGGAGAATCTCACCATCCTTGAAGGATACCGGGAATTGACCCGTTCCAGAGAGTACGGAATGGAGCTGGTGGAGTGCTTTTTCTCCCCGGAACACTTTCTCGGCAGCAATGAGTTCCCGCTTCTGGAAGAGATCGCCGCATCCGGGGTGAAAGTGACCCGTCTTGCCCCCTTTCTGCTGGAAAAAGTGACCTATCGTGACCGGCCTGAAGGTCTGCTGGCGGTAGCGAAAATGCGTTCCCACACTCTGGAACAGCTCCCGGAATTTTCCGCTCCGCTCTATCTGGTTGCCGAAACCATTGAAAAACCGGGGAATCTGGGTTCAATGCTCCGCAGTGCCGATGCCGCCGGAGCAGATGCGTTGATCGTTTGTGAAAGAAAAACCGACCTCTACAACCCCAACGTTATCCGGGCAAGTACCGGAGCGATATTTTCGGTGCCGGTGGCAGTTTGCGACAATGAGTCCGCGCTTGCTTATCTGCGGGCGCGGAATGTGAAGATCCTTGCCGCCACTCCCCATACCGATTTCAAATATACCGATGTCGATCTTACTCAGGGCGTGGCTATCGTGGTTGGCGCTGAACAGACCGGATTGACCGATTTCTGGATGGATCAGGCGCATTTGAAGGTAAATATTCCCATGCTGGGCAAAATCGATTCTCTCAATGTCGCTTCAGCGGCGACGATTTTGCTCTACGAAGCTGCCAGACAGCGGCAGTTTGTCAGACGGGAAGAGTAAAAACGGATTTATATTGCATTTTCACGCTTAAATGAAAGGAATTAATAAAATGATTATTATCAAGACATCCCAGGGTGATATTTCAGTCAAACTTTATCCGGAAAAAACTCCGGAAACGGTTGCCAACTTTCTCGAATATGTGCGGGAAGGTTTTTACAACAATACGATTTTTCACCGGGTCATTGCGGATTTCATGATCCAGTGCGGCGGCTACGACCCGGAACTGAATACCAAAGAGACCCGCAAGCCGATCCAAAATGAGGCAAAAAACGGTTTGAGCAACCTCCGGGGGACGGTGGCAATGGCGCGCCGTCCGGATGCTCACAGCGCCACCAGCCAGTTCTTTATCAATGTGGTGGATAACACCTATCTGGACTACAAAGCTCCGATCGATGAGTGCTACGGTTATTGTGCATTCGGTGAAGTGGTCGAAGGCATGGATGTGGTCGATAAGATCAGCAAAGTCAAAACCGGAACCTATCAGCTTTTCCGGGATATGCCGGTGGAAAAGGTAACGATTTCAGAGATCATCGAAGTGGAAGATTGAGTAAACCGGTTTATATTCAGGAGAAAGTCAAATGGCTCTGGTAAATTTGAAAGAGATGCTGGCTGATGCTTCAGCCGGAAAATATGCTGTCGGCATGTTCGATGTTTCCGATCTGGAAATGGTGCGCGCCGTGGTTCAGGAGGCGGAAAATCTCCGCGCTCCGGTCATTCTCGGTGCTTTGGCTCCGGATTTGGAAGGCGACCGTCTGGAATATTGGTTCGCCCTGGCGGAACTGGCGGCGAAAAAGAGTTCCACTCCGGTCTGCATCCACCTCGACCATGCCAATACGCTGGATGAGGTCATGCGGGCGGCAAATATCGGATTTTCCTCGGTGATGCTGGATGCTTCCGCATCTGCCTTTGAGGAAAATATCCGCCGTTCTGCGGAAGTTACCACGGCGCTGAAGGGGCGCGGTATCACCGTAGAGGCGGAACTTGGTCATGTCGGCAACGGCTGGGTCGGTTCCGGAGAAGGCAGTGAAGCAGGTCCCGACATGCTTACCGAACCGGAAAAAGTTGCGGAGTTTGTGGAAAAAACTGCCGTCGATGCGCTGGCAGTATCCATCGGAACTGCCCACGGAGTTTATATCAAAGCTCCCAGTCTGGATATTGACCGTCTGCAGAAGATCACGGCGGTATCGGATATTCCGCTGGTTCTGCACGGCGGTTCCGGTACTCCGGCTGACCAGTTGAGCTGCGCCATTGCCAATGGCATCTGCAAAATCAATATCTATTCGGAGCTGCTCAACGCCTGGAACTCCGCCATGCTTAAAGAACTTCAAGCTCTGCCCCACATGGCGGCGTGGCCCGCTGTTCTGCGGAAAAATCCGGATGCCGCCATGCGCGAAGTGATCCGCGAGAAGATCAGATTTTTCGGCTCTGCCGGCAAAGCATGATCCCGCTTCTCCGGGGCGGCGGCAAACGTGCCGCCCCTTCACAGGGGTTTGATGTCGCGCCCCGGCTTCGCTGGGGCTTGATCGACGCTTTTGGCAAAAGCGTCGATCAAGGCGTGACAACGGAACGCCGCGACTTCAAACCCTCGTGAGAGGGCGCTGTAACTGAAGGGAATTAACGCCAGGAGCCACTTCAACTCACGGGAAGGGTGAAGGAGGAGTGGTCATACAAGCCCGCAAGGGCGCAGTATGAGTGGAGAGGGGGAACACCCCCCTCTCCGGCAAACAGAACCTTTGCAAATCCCACAAGACAAATTCCACCCCAGGCTTGCATGGCGGCATGGTATCGGTA
>JAZUPS010000024.1:0-2591 GCA_045605305.1 Victivallaceae bacterium | reverse complement strand
GGGATGAACAGAAAAAGTTTTTCGGCATTGAGGAACGCACCCAGCTTTTGGCGGCTGGAATTATCCTGCCGCCTTTTTTGTTTCGCGGGTTGTATCTGACTGCAAAAATGGTATATTATAAGTGTGAGGTGTTTTATGAATGAAAAAATTACAATCCGCCGATTTGTCCGTAAGAAGCGTCCACGAGGCGCAGGTTGAGATCACTGCCTGTGCATCTGATAAAGATTGCGCAACAGCATGACCGCCTGATCTTTGTTTTTGTTGCCGAACATCACATGGCCGCCGGAAAAACCGAAGTCGGTACTGCTGACAACCAGCGTACCCTTGCCGACTTTGGTTGAGAGCAGAAAACTGGCAAAAGTTCCGTCAACGATCTTGACCTTGCCATGATTTTTCCATGCCGCCGGATTTTGCGGATACCAGCCGGAAGCCGGGGTCAGCGTGCGGAACAATGCCGGACGCAAATCACAGGGATCAGTCTGCCATTTTCCGGGAAGGACATCATAACTTTTGCGGCTCTTATCAATCCGCCAGCCTGACCACTTGAGCTTGAGCGCCGGATCATTGAAAAATTTATCCGGGGCAAATCCGGAACCGTAACTGAAACATATCACCAGCGCGCCGTTCTTCAGTGCCGGATAAACTTTTTTACTGAAAAAATCTGCCGTTGCCGCATCGCATTTTGCCAGACGGAAAACATATACTTCCCGATCCATCGCCCGGGCGGCGGCGGTTTTGACGGTGTTGCCGGTGACGGTTTGAAATCCGGCTTTTTCCATCATGGTGCGCATGACATTGATATCTTCCATTTTCGAGTTGAAGGCATACAATCCGGTCGGGATCGCCTCCTCCACAAATTGAAGCATGGCAAAAGCGTTCTGATCGTGGTAAACGGCATCCGGGAAACCGGAGTGGACTTTATCGCTGCGCTTGATGGTAAAGGGCCACACATCTCCCGGCTTGGGAGCGACAGTATCAAGTGCGGAAAACGGAATGACCAGTTTCATGCGCCATCCGTCACTATTTTTGGTGACATTGACCTGCCAATCGGGGTTCCAACGGGTATCAAAGGTAAATCCGCCCAGTGCAATGGCATCATATTTGGCACCGGCAGTGTTGGCAACCAGATGACGATAGATGCCGCGGGTGTCGTTGGGAACGGAGATAAAGAGTTCGATGCATTTGTCGTTGAAAACTTCGGAATCGCGTTTAGAGTGAAGTGCAACCAGATTTTTCATATCCTTTTCTTTGCAGTCGATATCGAAATATATCGCTTTGGCATCGTAGTTGACTTTGACACTCCAGGCCTGGTGTTTACCGGCGCGGGCGCGGGCAGTCATATTTGTGATCTTGGTACTGCGTGAGAAATCCAGCGGCGCTTTGGCACGGGGAACAAGGACATTCAAATTGGACTGAGAGGCGATGTAGCTGTTGCGAGATGCTTTGAGCTGGGAGTATATCCGCAATTCTTCATCGAAGTTGGCACAAATCTGCTTGCGCCGGGCAGCATCTTTTTCCGTCTTCACCGCGGCGGCGGCTTTGAGCATCAACGCATCGATCTTTGTAATCAGTTCCGGAGAAAGCAAACTGGCAGAACCGGCGACCGGGGAGTTGTAAAAGTAGGAGTAGTGTATCTTCATGCTGTCCCACGCCTTGCCCATGAGCATGGCATATTCCGCCATAAACGGGGCGGCGGCAGCTCCATACGCGGCTTCGGAATACTCTCTTATCACGGCGTTGGGATCGACTGCCGGGTCCCACAACGCTGAAGCGTAAAGATAAAACGCCAGCTTGTGATTATTCGCCGCCGGAATGGAATCTTTGGCAGTACCATTTCTGCGCCAGTTTATCGGCGTACATTCGGTAAAGACACCGGCGATGCCGTTTTTGTAAAAATGGCGCAGTTCATCGCTTATCATGTAGTAAAAAGGAGCCGGAGCATCGGGGCTGAAGATATCAAATTCATAACCGTAAACGATCACCGGAAGTTTTTTCTTCTGCCACGCTTTGATATTCTGCATGGCACGATCATTCATCTTGCATTGACCGTGACGGTGGACATAGCAGCGGTCATACATGCAGTACATGATGTGCATGGAGCCGGCCATGGACGTTTGGGGAACTTTGCTGTAACTCTGATAGGCAATAGTACCGAACTTGATGTGCGGCAGCTCTTTCTGCACACCGACACGGATGCGGTTGTAAAGTTCAAACCAGAGGTCATGCAGGGATTTTTTTCTGCATTTGACACAGCGGCAATAGTTCATATTGTCGGCGGCAGAAAGTCCGAGAGATTCCACTTTGGGGTACTCTTTGCAGTAGGAGATAAAGCGGTCGATAAGGATTTTATCCACTTCCGGGTTGCTCCAGCAGAGCTGATCGGGGATTCGTTTACCGTCGATTTCCGCAAAAAGTTCGGGATGCGCGGCGAAGACTTTTTTGTCGTAGATGGCAACGTTGTGAGTACCGAAGTGCATCTGGAAACCTTTGGCGATTCTGCCGTCGTTCCATGCCCGCCGCCAAGTGTGTTTGCCGATGGGGTCGCTGGACATGAAGTTTATCCTGTTGCGGGACATCCAGGTTTCCATATC
>JAZUPS010000023.1:0-7573 GCA_045605305.1 Victivallaceae bacterium | reverse complement strand
CTGCCGGTGATCGTCGATCCCAGCCACGCCGTTGGTGTGGCGGAGTTCGTGCCGCAGCTCTCGCTTGCCGCAGTCGCCGCCGGAGCGGACGGATTGATCATCGAAGTCCACAACAATCCCGCCTGCGCCCGCTGCGACGGTATGCAGAGCCTCACTCCGGAACAATTCGCCACTGCCATGTGGAGATTGAATAAACTCAAATTCGTACTGCAGGAGGATTGAACCGGATCATGGATAAGGAATCATTGACTGCGATCCGCAGCGGTATCGACCGGATCGATGAAGAGATGGTCAAGCTGCTGATCCGCCGTCTGCAACTGGTCGATCAAGTGGCAAAGTGGAAAATGGAGAACCGCCAGCCGGTATCAGTTCCGGAGCGGGAAGAGGAAATAATCCGCAAAGTCAGCATCCTTGCCGGGGAAAATTATGCCGTTGAAGTTGCCGCTCTCTACCGGGAACTTTTTTCGCTCACCTGTGCAAGAGAGAGCCGTTTAATGGCAAATTCTGAAGGTAATTGATCATGTTCTGGCAAGTTTCACCCTCGGCTGAGTTATCCGGCATCATTGCAGTACCGGGTTCAAAAAGTCACACCATCCGTGCCGTCATCGCCGCATTTCTGGCAGACGGAGTATCTGAAATCATTGCACCGCTTTACTCCGCCGATACTGCAAGCGCACTGAGCGCGGTCCGCGCACTGGGCGCGGTGGTGGATGAGAGCCGTTCCCGCTGGCTGATCACCGGCAGAAACCGGAACTTTATCGACCCCGGCAAAACCATCGATCTGGGCAATTCCGGAACCACCATGCGGATAATTACCGCCGCCGCCGCGCTGGGGAATTTTGAGGTCTCCTTTGACGGTGACGACTCTCTGCGCAAAAGGATAATGCAGGGGGAACTGGATGCGTTGACCGCATTGGGAGCGAAAACCGCAAGTTCCGGCGGCTGTGCGCCTCTGTCGGTCTGCGGTCCGCTTACCGGCGGCAAGTGCAAAATTGACGGCACCACCAGTCAATATCTGACCGCCATGCTTATGGCTCTGCCGCTGGCGGAAAAAGATTCCACTCTGGAACTGGATTTTCTCAATGAAGCCGACTATGTCCGCATCACTCTTGACTGGCTGAAGCGCTGCGGGATCGAAGTGGTTGCGGCAGATGATCTGCTCCACTTTGAAATTCCCGGCAATCAGCGTTACCGGAACTTTTCAAGAGTCATTCCGGCAGACTTTTCCACAGCGGCGTTTCCGCTGGGCGCTGGAGTTCTCGCCGGAAAATCGGTAAAAATCGAAAATCTGGACTTTGACGATTTGCAGGGAGACAAAAGAGTTTTTGATTATATCCGGCAGATGAATGGCAATATCTCCTTTAATGGCAGTACCGTGGAAGTTTCCGCATCCGAACTTACCGGCAGAGAGTTTGACCTCAATGCCACTCCCGATGCCCTGCCGCTGATGGCGGTAATGGGCTGTTATGCCAAAGGTGAGACCCGTCTGGTCAATGTGCCGCAGGCGCGGCTCAAGGAGTGTGACCGGATAGCCTGTATGAGTTCTGAATTGCGGAAAATGGGCGCGGATATAACAGAATTACCCGACGGCATGATCATCCGCGGCGGAAAAACTCTGCATGGTGCCGCGGTGGAAAGTTACCATGACCACCGGATCGCCATGGCACTGACCGTGGCGGCATTGAAAGCTGACGGCGCAGTAAAGATCGCAGACGGCAGCTGTTGTGAGGTGACTTATCCGGACTTTGCCGCCGATTTCCGGAATTTGGGTGTGAAAATCGAAACTCCGGAGGATAAGTGATCATGGCTGAAAGCGACAAAGTGCGCGTTGAACTCGGTGAACGCAGTTACGATATAATCTTTTCCCCGGTGGATTCTCCGGCGGTGATCAAAGCTCTGGAAGCTCTGCCCCAGAAAAATGTACTGGTAGTTGCCGACAGCAACACCGCCTGTTTCCTCCCCCGCACCTGTGCGGCACTGGAAAAGAGCGGCAAAAAGGTGTGGCAATGGGTCTTCCCTGCCGGTGAAGCATCGAAAAATATTGATAATGCCATGGCGTTATGCGGGTATGCCAGTTCTCTGAAACTTGGGCGCAACGCTCTTTTTGCGGCGCTGGGCGGCGGAGTTACCGGGGATCTGACCGGATTTGCCGCTTCGCTTTTCATGCGGGGAGTGGATTTTATTCAGATACCCACCTCACTTCTGGCAATGGTTGACAGTTCAGTAGGCGGCAAAACGGCGGTGGATACCCCTTACGGGAAAAATCTGGTCGGAGCTTTCCATCAGCCGAAAATGGTGATCATCGACTGTGAGGTTCTCAAAAGTCTGCCGGAAAGGGAGATCCACAGCGGCATGGCAGAGGTGCTTAAAACGGCGATGATCCTGGATGGGGATTTTGTCCGGAAACTCTCTGCCTTTGAGGGAAATATCCTCGATGCCCCGGAACTTTTGCAGTTCGCGGTCAAGCGCTCCTGTCAGATCAAAGCGATGGTGGTTTCTGCTGATGAGAAGGAATCCGGCGACAGCGGCAGGGTGTTTCTCAATTACGGGCACACCTTCGGTCACGCCATTGAACACCTTTCCCACTTCGCCCTTGCCCACGGGGAAGCGGTTGCGGTGGGAATGGATATTGCCGCCTTTGCCGCTTCAGAACTGGGTCTTTGTGACCGGAAATTGATCTCAATACAGCACGAACTGCTGAGAAAATATGCCCTTGCTCCGGAAATATTCCCCCTTTCCGCCGTAAAACAGGATGCGGAAAAGATCATCAATCTGATGAAAGGGGATAAGAAAAACGGTGACGGCAGATTCCGGGCGGTTCTGCCGCTGATTCCCGGCAAAGTTAAAACCTGTGACCTTGACCCGGAAGCAACCGGAAAACTGCTGGAAAAATATTACGCATTCCGCTTTGATCCGGCACTTCCGGCGGTTGCCGATTCCCGGAAAGAGGTTGCCATCATCGGCTTGGGACTGCTGGGTTCCTCTCTGGCACAGAGCATCGACCGCTCACGTTACCGGGTTTCCGTCTGGAACCGTACACCGGCGGCGGGCGAATGGATCATGGAAAAGCAGGCGGCAGACCGGAATTGTTCCTCTCCGCAGGAGGCGTTGTCAAGCGCAGATATTGTCGTACTCTGTCTGCCCATGCCGGTGACGCAGGAGTTTATCCGCAACTTCCACAACCAGTTGAAACCCGGCGCTGTTATGACCGATATTGCCAGTGTCAAAGGCGGGGTGATGAGCTGTGCCGAAGAGTTTGAAAACCTGAACTTCGTGGGCAGTCACCCTATGGCAGGTACGGAAAAAAGCGGTTACGCCAACGGTTTCAAAGGACTTTATGAAAATGCAGACGTCTTTGTGGTTCCGGGAAAATACTCCTTGCCTGAAGGCGTGGAAGTGGTGGAAAAATTCTGGCAATCCCTCCACTGTCACACCTCCATCATCGATGCCAAAGCCCACGATGCACTGGTGGCGCATACCAGCCACATGCTGCATATTATCGCTTCGGCATTGACCCGCAGTATTCTGGCGCGGGAAGATGCGGTGGAACAGCGGCGGCACTACTCCGGCTGTGCCACCGGGTTCCGGGATACGTCGCGGATCGCTTCAAGTTCTCCGGAAATGTGGAAAGAGATCTGCATGGAAAACAGTTCTGCCATTTTACCGGCACTGGATGAGTTTCAGCAGAGTCTGCAGGAGATGCGCGATACGCTGATCACCCATGAAGGGGATAAATTTGCCGAACTTTTCCGTCACGGCAGAGATTTGCGTGACTCCTGGCTCTGTTATAAAAAATCCCACCGTCTGCCGGCAAATATCGTTATTTGCGGCATCAAACATTGCGGCAAAAGCACTGTCGGCAAAGAGATTGCCGATATATTGGCAATACCGGTGGTGGATAGTGATACGCTGATCGAAGAGCTGGATGGAAAAAACCGCAGCTGCCGTCAGATATTCAAAAGCGAAGGGGAGAACTTCTTCCGTGAACTGGAACGTCAGGCGCTGGAAAAAATTGCCGCTTCGCCGGAAAAGATGGTCGTCGCTCTGGGCGGAGGAGCTTTGAGCAATCCGCTGGTCAGTGATGAACTCAAAGCCCGTCTCGGCTTCAAGGTGTACCTGGATGTCAGTGATGAAATCGCATTTGAAAGGGTGATCGCCAATGGTTAGCCGCCATTTCTGGCGGCAAGTGACGACCCGCACCGGAGCTTTATCCGGATGAATGAGGAGCGGAGAAAGGTTTTTGCGGCAGAAGCAGATGTGAAAGTTGAAGCTCTGGATTCCCCCCACCGTACTGCCCTGCGGATACTTTCGTTGAGCAAAGCTGTTCTTACCGGCGATTGAGGCGGGGAAAGAGTTTTTCCCCTTCCCCGAACTCCAACCCGTTTCAAGAAAACAAGATATTTTATAACGTAATATCAGTACGATATTTACAATTATTCAGCCGAGCATTCCAATATGTTAAACAGGAACTCCGGCAAAAATTACCTGTCTGCATCGGGAACCGCACGTTCCGGATTGCCGATATTTACTCTGCCGCCGGAGTCGGTGTTGTGAAATCCCGCCAGCTTCTGCCAGATGAAATCTCTTGGAGTCATGTTGCAGTATTTCACAAACTGCCGCCGGAAATATGCCATGTCGTTGAAGCCGCAGTTTTCAGCGGTCTCTTTAATGGATAAATTTCCGGTGATCATCATATTGCACGCCTGTTCGATACGCAGACGGTTCAAAGTGGTGATAATGGTTTCCCCGTAAATACGGTGATACAGCTGTCCCAGATATTTGGCATTGCAGTGAAGTTCACGGCTGATGGAAGCCAGAGAGAGCTGTTCGGTAAAGTGGGTGAGCAAATAGCGCCTTGCCATATCTGCCAGAGGGGTGGTCACGGTTTCTGACCGGTTGACCGGTGAACGGCGCAATTCTTTGATCATCAATTCAAAAAGCAAAGACAAGCTCTCTTTATCCGGCTCATTTCTTCCCTGTTCCAGCAGAAACATCTGAGCATATCCCGGCAGCAGGGAGTGCGGCGGCAATTCCCCGCTTTGGGGCAGTTCAGCCAAAAGGTGATCATCCCGGAAATGGAGCCAGAAAAAGGATAAGTTTCCCGGGTAGTTCCCTATGCCGCCATGTCTTCTGCCCTGATGAAGAAAAAGGTACTCCCCGCTGCGGATCTTGAAGTAATGCTCCTCTTCAAACATATTCAATTCGCCGGAAAGCACCACGATCAATTCGTGACTTTCCATCACCCGCGTAGCGTGTCTGCCTTTTCCCCGGGAGATGAATTTCCCGGCATGTAAAACCTCTCTTGACATGGTAATTTGTCTCCTTTTTGTGTAATATAATCCCGTTATGTGCTATTTACAAACCGGAAATCCGGAACTATATTAATTTTCAGAAAATGAAAGGAGCATAAAATCATGTCTGAAAAATTATCCCGTCTGATACATCCTGAAGTCGGCAAAGTCCGTCTGACCGATAAAGTTTTCGCCCCCCGGGTGGAAAAGTGCCTCAGTTCCACCATTCCTTCCGCCATCAAAAAGGCTTATGAAAGCGGCAGAGTGGACTCCTTTGATCTGGTCAACTATAAAGGCAAACGGGAGTATTTTTATGACTCCGATACCGCCAAGATCCTCGAAGGGATCGCGTATGCGCTCAAACTTAAGATGGATGAGGAACTTTTGAAAACCTTCCAAATCTGGGTGGATAAGATCGTCAGCTGTCAGCAGGAGGATGGTTATCTAAACTCCTACATTTCCGGAGCAGCTCCGCAGGATAGGTGGAAAAAGCTCAACAACCTTCACGAACTCTACTGCGCCGGACATCTGATCGAAGCCGCAGTTGCCGGAAAAGATCTTCCCGGCGGCGACCGTCTGCTTGCCGCCATGTGCCGTTATGCCGATTATATCGACTCCGTTTTCGGCTTGGAAGAGGGCAAACGCCGGGGCTGGCCCGGACATGAAGAGATCGAACTTGCGCTGATCAAACTCTACCGGGTCACCGGCAATGAGCGTTATTTGAAACTGGCAAGTTACTTTGTCGATGACCGGGGTACTGAACCTTGCGTATTTTCCACTGATGAGTGGAATTTTGAGGGTTTGAAAGTGATCCGGCAGGCGGATAAGCCGGTGCGTGAACAGCATGAGGCTCAGGGACATGCGGTGCGGGCTGTCTATCTTTACTCCGGCATGGCGGATGTGGCCGCTGAAACCGGTGACCGGGAACTCCTTGAGCATTGTGAAAAACTTTTTGCCTCCATCTGCAACCAAAAAATGTATATTACCGGCGGTATCGGTTCCACCTTCCACTACGAAGCATTCACCTGCAATTATGACCTTGCCAACGGCGCATTGATGTATGCCGAAAGCTGTGCCGCCATGGGGTTGGTGCAGCTGGCATCCAGACTTTTCAACCTGACCGGCAAAGCGGAGTATCTGGAGGTGCTGGAAACTGCCGTTTACAATGGTGTGCTTTCCGGTATCGGTCTGACTGGCAACACCTTTTTCTACTCAAACTATCTGGAAGTGGATGAGAACAGCAGTTTCTACAACTACGGTGCAGCGGAAAGACAGCCTTGGTTCAGCTGTCCCTGCTGCCCGACCAGTTTCTCCCGTTTTCTGCCCCAATTAGGCACTTTTATCTACTCCGCTTCTCCGGGAAATCTTCATGTGAATATTTTCGCCGCCAACCATGCGGAAGTGATGGTGGGTGATCTGCCGGTGAAGTTGGAAATTTCCGGCAATTATCCTTACGACGGCAAGGTGAAAATCTCTCTGGCAAGTTCCGGAAAATTCACCCTCCATCTGCGTATTCCCAAGTGGTGCAAAAATGCTTCCATATCCCTCAACGGGGAAAAATCATCCGCAGAAATCACCCGGCTGTGGCAGGCTGGAGACTGCGTGGAAATCAACCTTGACATGCCGGTGGAACTTATCCACTCCAATCAGAAAATCACCGGCAATCTGGGCAGAACAGCGCTGAAACGCGGTCCATTGGTCTACACCCTTGAGGAGATAGATCAGCCCTGTCCGGTGCGGGAGATGATCGTGGTGAAAAATCAGGATTTTGAATTGAAAACTGCAGAGGGACTGCCGGAAGGCACTGTGGCTATCAGCGGCAAAGCACTCCGGGAGATCATGCCGCAAAATGAACTTTACTTCAATGCTCAACCGGAATATGAAGAGGTCTCGTTCTGCGCCGTACCCTATGCTTTGTGGGAAAATCGCGGTAAAACCAACATGTGCGTCTGGAACAGATTCACCCTCTGAGCGGCAAGAGACTGCAAGCCACAGGAGGTATACCGATACCATGCCCTGCGCCCAGCGCACTTGTCCAGCCGTAGCCTTGTGCGAAGGCGGAAGCGAAGGCGCAGTTTTCCCGGAGCGGCACGTTTGCCGCCGCCGCCAGCACAACGCCCGCAAGCCACAGGAGGTATACCGATGCCATGCCCTGTCTGCAAGCCGTGGGGTGGAATTTGCCTTGCGTGATTTGCAAAGGTTCTGTTTGCCGGAGAGGGGGTGTTCCCCCTCTCCACTCATACTGCGCCCTTGCGGGCTTGTATGACCACACCTCCTTCACC
>JAZUPS010000022.1:0-2564 GCA_045605305.1 Victivallaceae bacterium | reverse complement strand
GACCGCTTGGCCTCCGACTTGGTGGGATGATTTCAACCGAACCCGCCGCAGTTGCGGATTTCTGCCGGCAGATCTGAAAATGGATGGCTTTATGATATGGGTTTTTTACCTGCCGCATACCTTTGATCCGGATTTGGAAGTTGATGACTTTGCCAACGGTTATCACCGTACCAAATACTGCTACAAAGACAAAGATGGCAACTATCTGCCAACGGTGGCTTTTGAAGGTGTCCGCGCCGGTGCCAACGACTGGCGGTATGTGGAAACCTTGAGGGAACTCATCGCCGAACTGCCGGAAAATGTCAGGAATGAAGAAAAAGGAAAATTGGAAAATATTCTGAAATCGGAAAACATTCCGCTTGATAAAAAGAGAAATTATGTCATCGACCGTATTCTGGCATTGAAAAAGGATCGAAAACTGTAAAATTCATTGATTTCCATGTCCATTTTGACGGTAATGATCCGGAAAAGATCCGTGAACTTGCTGAGCTGGGCAGACGTAACCGCTGTATGATGGCAAATTCGGCGTACCCAAGGGCGGTCAGCTTCTGCAAGAAAGCCAGTGCCGCCGTTTCCGGATCTTCCGGCAGGGAGAATGATTTTTCTCCAATGGTAGCCAAGGTCTGCTCCATAAATTTGTGGGGTGTCAAGTGGCTCTGAAACGGGTTGATTTTCATTCCTTCAACTACCGCAAGGGCAGTCGGTCCGGAAAAGAATTCGCTGGTGCAGTCTACCGGGCGACCTTCAAAAATAAGAAATAGTACTTCATGATGTTTTGTTGTTTGTAATTCAAATATTTTCTGATATATTATGTTAAGAATGAAAAATTATCAATGTATATTGGGAGAAATTCGATGGCACAACGCGGAAGAACAATTTCGTTATATTTGCTGAATGGTTCAGTTACTGGGATAATTAAGTATACTCTGCCCAACTGGACAGGTGTGATTTATAAAATTCCTCGCACAGAATTGGATAACTGCAAGTCAAGAGCTGACTTGCAGCAAAGCGGCGTTTACTTCCTTTTTTGCAAGTCTGATGAAACTGGTGAAAGTGTCGTTTACGTAGGACAAGCCGGTCTTCGTAAAAACGGTAATGGTTTGCTCGGCAGAATCTTGGAACACTCCCGCAATCCAGAAAAGGATTATTGGACAGAAGCAGTTGCCATCACCACTACAAATAATTCCTTCGGTCCGACCGAGATCAGCTATTTGGAAAATCAATTTACGCAGTTGGCGAAAAATGCCAATCGTTACATTGTAAAAAATGGCAACGACCCCAATCCCGGCAATATTACTGAGGAAAAAGAAAGCGAGCTTGAAGAATTTATCGACTACGCTAAAGTTGTCATGGGTATTGTTGGACATAAAGTTTTTATTCCGTTGGATGAAGTTATTGATAATACGCCCAATGAAAATGTTGTAATGCTCTATCTGAAAAAACGGAGTGCAGAAGCAACAGGTCTATTGACCAGTGAGGGTGTGGTCGTTTGCAAAGGTAGCAAAATAAATACCACTCCAACTCCAAGTTGTCCAGACTGGATAAAAAATTTGCGCAAAGAATATGCGTCCAAAATAAATGAAAATTTTATTTTGACAGACAATATCGTGTTTCCAAGCCCTTCCGCAGCGTCCGGCTTCTGTGTCTTTGGAGCAGACAATGGCAGACTTTCTTGGAAAAATGAAGCAGGAAAAAACCTAAAAGAACTTGAGAACAAGGATTAACAAAATGGTTCAATAACCTTTGCCATGGTGTTTTCCTTTCGGTTGTGGGGGCGTTGCCACCCCCGTATTTGCGTTCAGTCGTCCAGGCCGATGCCTTGGAAGTTGAAGTTGCCTTTGCGGATTTCCGCGTGGTCTGCCTCAACCGCCTTGCGGAACGGCTCTATGCGGATATTGATTTTGTGTCTGGAGCAACGGTCGAAGGTGTTCTTTACCTGATTTCCGAAGCAAATCTGGCACGATTGGATTCCTTTGAAGGCTACCCGAAAGTTTACCGCCAGTTGTGGCTGGAAGTTGAATTTGACGGAGGGATCTATCAGGCGATCACCTACAAAATGTCCCGGTGGACGAAGTTCATCCGCCGCAGAAAAAGATACCCGGAAGAATACCGAAAAATCTGTTCTTCCGGAGCAGATTATTACGGAATAAAAAATAACTTCAAAAAGTAAAAGGTGCATTATGAAAACAGTAAAACTTATCGTTTACGGCACATTGCTGTCCGGCGAACGCAACCACCATTTCTACCGGAACTCTTTCTTGCCGGGAACTTCCTGTTTCGCATTATCCTGATGCAACCGACAGCGATTCCGATCAGGAACTCCTGCAACAGGCATTTGAGCGGTATGGAACAACAAGATTGATTCCATTCTCATGACACATCTTGAAAATGCAGTAAAAACTGCATAAAACTAACACTTTTTCTTGCATTCCTGTTTGAAATTTTACGATAATATTGATATATTATCCCAAATGGTATGTGGTGACACTATTTCCAAATAGGTAACATATAACATGATAAAAACAACCGGCATACCTCAAAAAACAGAGCTAAATTATGGAAAC
>JAZUPS010000021.1:0-2290 GCA_045605305.1 Victivallaceae bacterium | reverse complement strand
CAAAAAATGGGACAATAACTCAAAATAAGGAAATCACCTCTCTTGACAAAATATTGAATGCGTGGTAATGTAGGTCAAAGAATGCTGATTTATGCAAAGGTAAACATTTATGAAAAAAATATTGTTGCTCGCCGGGTGTTCATTGCTTTTGGGTGGATGCTTATCCGTCAACCATAATGAGCAAGAGGATGAGTGTATGAAAAAATCGGTTTATTTTGATTTGATGGAGAAAACGCTTTCTGCGTACAGCCCGGAGCATATCGACCGCTATTTTGATCAGGTCAAACGTGATGGATTGAAAGAACACGGCTTTCCCCGGCTGACTGCCAACATCGGTATACTTATTGCAAATAATCGCAGAACAGATTTGATGGAACGCTTCATGGCAATGATGGATTTCTGCTGTCAGCAGATACCGCAAGTTATCGCTGCCAATGAGTTTTCCATCAAAGAGATCATTTTCTGCATGGAGGAGCTGGAGAAGAATAAAACCGTGCCGGAAGCCAAAATCGCCGAATGGAAAAATCATCTGCGTAAAGTTTCCCCCTACCGCAGCTATACCCAACTGGCAAAAACTGAAGAAGATATCGTATTTAACTGGGCGGCATTCGGTATGCTCAGCGAGTTCATGCGTAAAAAAGCCGGAGCGACTGCGGAATCAAACGATAAAATAATTGAATTGCAGGCTTTTTCGCAGATCCGGCATCTGGACAAAAATGGAATGTACCGCGATCCGGGTTCTCCGTTTGTCTATGATTTTGCGACCAGAGGATTGTTTGCCCTGCTGCTGCACGAAGGCTATCAGGGAAAATATAAAGCTGTCTGGCAGGATGCATTGGAGCGCACTGCGATACCGACACTGGAAATGATTTCCATAAATGGTGAATTGCCTGCCGGCGGCAGAAGCAACCAGTTTCTGCATAATGAAGCGCACGTCGCGCTGATGATGGAGTTTTATGCCGGAATGTATGCGAAAAAAGGCGATATGAATACTGCCGGTAAATTTCGTGCCACTGCGGCGAGAGCGGTGAATAATATCTCTTTCTGGCTGAATAAAACGCCGATTTCCCATATCCGGAACCGTTTCCCCATTTCCAGCAGATACGGCTGTGAAGGCTACGGGTACTTTGATAAATATATGATTACTGCGGCATCGTTTCTGTATGTTGCATCGCGGTTTTGTGATGATTCGATCCCGCTGGTGGAACTCGATGATGACAAAGGCATGACATGGCAGACTTCAGATGATTTCCATATGCTTTTTATGCGTGCCGGAGGGTATTCGGTTCAATACGATTACGATGCAAAGCCCAACGGGGCAAAAAGCTATGACTGCAGCGGCATCGCCCGGGTTCACAAAAAGGGTGCCCCGTCGGAAATCTGCATAAGCGTATCCTGTCCGGGAAAGCCGGGTTATTTTGTGGATATCGAGGAGCCGTTCCCGCTGTCCATTGCTCCGGGGGCGTGTGTTGATGGCAAGTGGATATATGCCACAGAAACATCGGTCAAACATCAGGTGAAATCCCATAATGCTTCCGGAAACAGTGCAAAAGCCGAAGTGGAATGCACTTTCCCCGGCGGAAAAACGGTGACCGGCAGCTACACATTGGATAGCGAAGGTTTGACCATACAATTATCCGGAAGCGATCTTATCCGCTGTCTGCTGCCGGTATTCCGGTTCAATGGCGAAAGCCGCACGGCAGTCCGGCAAAGCGGCAATACTCTTTCCGTTGAATTTGGCGGTTTCGTCTGCACTTACAAGGTGTTGAACGGCACGCTGAAAGATTTGAAAAAATCTTCCGGAAACCGGAACGGACATTACGATGCTTTTGCCGCAGAGGGTAAAGAAAGTTTGACTGTAAAGATTTCCATCGAAAAACTCGATTGAATGAAATCATATCATTGAAGTGAAAGTGATTAAAATATAATTACAAAACCACTGCTGTCCGGTAAAAATTTCAGAGCAGTAAAGGGTAATTTTCACCTGCTGCCTGCCGGGCAACAGGTGGAAATGCTCCCTTTGGCAGATCGAAGCGAGGGCGTTTGGACAAGTTTGAAGAGTTTTGAAATTGCCTCAAAAAATATGTTGCGTAGCCATGAAAGATATTCCAGTTACTTATTTGTTTATCGGTGATGACGAGAACGCATTGTGCCGCGCATTGCCGGAGTTTGCCGCAAACGGTGTGAAAAATGTGGTTCTGAGCGATGCTTTGATCTCTGCGGTCATGAAGAAATACACATTCGCAAATACCATCCGCAAATATCTCGATCTTACGGGAGTGAAATTTGT
>JAZUPS010000020.1:0-2047 GCA_045605305.1 Victivallaceae bacterium | reverse complement strand
TCAGGCGGAACAAAACTACCTCTCGCCTGCCGGGCGCAAGCCCGGCGATTGGCGCTCCGGGGTCGATCCACCCGGCGGATGCATCGTGCGGCAAGGTCGAAGTCAAATCAAGGCGAATCCGAGGGAGTGTACTACCGTACTCGACCGAGGCTGAGTCCGCTGATTTGACAAGAGATTGCCCGCGTGGCGCCGCCGCCCGGCATATTTTTAAGGAAACTTCCGAAAAAAGGCAAAAAAAATTGGAGCGAGTGACCGGATTCGAACCGGCGACAGTCACGTTGGCAACGTGATACTCTACCAGCTGAGTTACACTCGCTCGTTGTTGTTTACATAATATAGCCCGAATTTCTGCAATGTCAAACGATATTTGTAATTTTTTTCAAAAAAACATGGGGCTGTTGCAAAACTCCGATTTCGCAACAGCCCCATGAAAATGGATCAGGAAATGACCAGAATTGAAATTTGTCCGGCTTCCAGAGTGCGATCGATCTTGAGTTGGTCGCCCTGCAGAGAGAAGGTCATCTTTTTGTAGCCGCCATCACCCTGAAGTTCAAGAATCTCATTGACTGCCGATTTGACCGTCAGTTCCAGCGGCATCGGATCGTAACCGTAATTGATGGCGGCGAAAAGTTTTCTGCCGTCGGTGAGATTACCGCAGATGAGTTTGCAGTCCTGCGCGGTGTTGATCCAGGCGGGAAGTCCGCCGAGTTTCTCCATAATCGACAGATAGAACTTTTTGCGGCAGGGATTGAGGACCATCATCCCCGGCCATGCCATGACATCCATACACATAGTGACGACTTTGCCGCCGAGACTGTTTTCAAAATAGACGGTTCCCGGCATGACATATTCGGATTCGGCACCTTTGTAAGCGGTCATGGTGACCCGGCTCAATGGTTCGGCACCGGGAAGCATCTCCAACCTGGCAGTGTTGTCTTTGGGGGAGAAAGTCATCCTGACCATGGGTTCGATCAGACTTGCTTCGCTGTTGGCTTTGATACTGCTTTTGCGGCTTCCGGCAGAAAGCAGCTGTTCCTGAATACTGCCGACGTTGACCGTGCGCATATTGTCACATTCAGCGCGGACACCGATCAAATCAGAATAGCCGCGCGCAGTGAGAATACTGGCGGCGACACCATCGAGCAAACAGGGACCGGCGAGCATCTTTTTAAGTTGTTCATCGCTGTAATAGATCACCTGTTCTCCGGCGATCAGCGT
Source organism: Victivallaceae bacterium (assembly GCA_045605305.1). GTDB lineage: Bacteria > Verrucomicrobiota > Lentisphaeria > Victivallales > Victivallaceae > UBA1784. The sequence continues at coordinate 829 of JAZUPS010000020.1, read as the reverse complement.
GATACCTTTACCATTCATATCGGTGTAATGCACCGGGATACCCATTCGTCCGAAAGCATAGACGCCCCAGTCACTCTTGCGATGGAAAGCCATACCATCATGCGGGAAAGGTTCACTTTCAAATGCGGGGATCCGGGTGATGGTTCCTTCCGGAGTAAAGGAGCGCATCAAGCGGTGCAGTTCCCGGTAAAGTCCCTGATTGTCAGCGATGGTATTTTCATAGAAGTTGGACTCTTCCGGAAGCGGATAAACGCTCTGGTCGAGCCAGAGTTTGCCGCCGTCAGTACCGTGAAGGATGCCGCTGACGATGTGAAGATTCATCGTCCGGGCACTTTTGCTGAAACGGTTGTGCGGACAGGTGTCGGATTCATCGAGCAGCGGTACACCGAGCTTGCGGAAGTTGACCGTCTGCCAGGAGGTGTTGCGATCGACCCGTGCCTGATCTTTGGCATTGATTTCGTTATAGCTGGCGTTGCTTATGCGCAAAAACGGCTGCGGTCCGCCGATGTATTTGAGCTGACTGGGAACATAATCGAAACGCGGACCGCAGATGCAGACTGCACCATTGATATTGGGATTGACCTCATCGCAGGCACGGCGGATGGCTTTGCAGAGTTCATCCATGCCTTCGATATTGGTTTCTTCAAAAGCCTGAGCGATCGGGTCGTGAGGTTTGACATCTTTGAGGTATTCAACCAGTTCTTCGCGGGTGAAGCGGCGTCCGGTTTTCTTTTCGAGCAGGTCAAGATGATAATGGCAGAAGCAGTTTTTGCTCATGCGCATATCGTCATCCCCCATAAAGAAATCGGGAAGTCGGATCGTAGCCATG
>JAZUPS010000019.1:0-2902 GCA_045605305.1 Victivallaceae bacterium | reverse complement strand
AAGACATCATCAACCGCGGCGGCGGCAGACTGGTCTTTGAACTTTTCAACCGCAAAGGCGATCTGGTGGAACTGGATGACACCCCGGTGAAAGTAAGTCGGATCGTAGCCATGTCGTTCTGTGGGCCAAGGAGTTGTGTTCTTCTCTTGTCTTCCTAAGACCGCTTGGCCTCCGACTTCAAACGGGAAGACATCATCAACCGCGGCGGCGGCAGACTGGTCTTTGAACTTTTCAACCGCAAAGGCGATCTGGTGGAACTGGATGACACCCCGGTGAAAGTTTCCCGGGACGGCGAAGAACTGCTGATCCCCGCCGGTGAAAAGCTGATCCTCGATCCCGGTGAAAGCATCCTTCTGGAACGCAACGTTTTCCATCGTTTCTACGCCGAAGATGGCGCCGATGTCCTGATCGGTGAAGTTTCAGCGGTCAACGATGACCATAACGACAATATTTTCTACGGGAAACAGCTCCGTTTCCCGGAAATCATTGAAGATGAGGCGCCTTACCGTTATCTGGTAAGTGATTACTGCAATCTTTGATATATCTGCCGGGGGAAACTCCGGCATATTTGCGAAACGCCCGGATAAAAAATTCAGTGCTGGCAAAGCCGCTGATCCGGGCGGTTTCTTTTACACTGAGTTTGCCGGATGCCAGCAATTCCCCGGCAAGCTGCAGCCGTTTGCGGGAGAGGTATTCCGCAACTCCGCACCCCAGATGCCGGGCAAAAAGGTTGCTCAAAGTACGCACCGACACCCCCGATGCCCGGGCGATCTCCTCCCTGCTCAATGGCTGACAACCGTGACGGCGGATAAATTCCAGAGCTTTGGCAAGAACCGGATCACCGGAAACGCTCCGGGAAATGGCGGAAAGTTCCTGCAAAAGCGTGAAAAGCCGGATACTTAACTCCATATCGCTTTTTCCCGTTTCCGCCATAAGCCGGATCTCCCGGAAAAGCTCCAGAACTTTTTCCGAAGCCCCCTGCCGGATAATGGTGGTGTTTTCCGGAAAAAGCGCCGGAATCAGCAGGTCAAAAGCAGACGTGCGGGAAACGATCATCACCAGACGGTGAAGTTCATTTTCTCCGAAAGAGCGGGAAACAAGAGGCTGATTTCTCCGGTGTTCGATAACCACATCACCGGAGTGCAGAAGCATTTCACCCCGCAGCTGGGAACCGGAAAGCACCACGCCGATAAAAGCGGTATTTTCCGAAGTTTCACGGTCAGTGCGGAAATTGAGCCAGCGGGAATCGATGAACATGCGCAGCTTCAAAAGCGCATCCGAGGTGTCACTGTTCCGGCAGTTGATGAGAAACTCCTCATCCGCCCAACCGCTGCCGGCAGGTGTGTGCTGATGGATAAATGTAAAATCTTTTGTCATCGCTCTCTTCCCTTGTATCCCTAATATACAGCTTTTTTCTCCGGAATACAAATTTTTTCGCATTATTGTACAGTTATATTTGCCCGAAAGTGCAGTTTTAAAAGATTGCAATTTGCGGTTTTGGCACTTATTTTATACTGAAGAGGCAAGTTGTGATCATTTACAACCGGTGGATGCAGTCAAGGTTTTTAAAAAAAGAGGAAAAAAATCATGTTGGAAATAACCTCATTCCGTAACGGCGAAGTTTTGAATAAACTTCATGGCAGAGAGTGTGCTGAAGGTTTGGAAGTGGAAGTTCGCGGTATCGCTCTGCCCCAGAGCATCGTCACCGTGAACGGCGTTGCGGCGACCCGCAACGACCGGGAGTTTTCCGCCAAAATCATGCTTACCCGGAAGATCAACCGCATCACCGCTCTGGCAAAGGATAAATTCGGCGAATCCAGCCGCACCATTACCGTTGCTTACGACAAAAACTCCTTTTTGCGCTACACCGTGCGCATCGACGACAACAGCTTCTTTTTCGGCGAAGTTGCCCGTCAGCGCCCGGCACGGCTTTTCGACCATTTCTATCTTGCCGGATTGAAAAAACTCCATGAAAAATATGGTACCAAATTCATTCTCAAATGCTTTTTCCGCAACGATCACGACCCGGAAAAGTTCACTCTTGACCGGATGCCGGATATTTATAAGAGCGAATTTGAAGATAACTCCGACTGGCTGCATCTGGCATTCCACGCCTATTCCGAATTTCCTGACCGCCCCTATCAGCACTGCGCCCCGGAAACTTTGCGCCGCGATATGGAGATGATGAATAAAGAGATCATCCGTTTCGCCGGAAAAAAGAGCTGCTCACCGCCGACCAACGTCCACTGGGCAATGCTGGAACCTTCCAACTTTCAGGTAATGAAAGATATGGGAGTGAAAATCCTCACATCCGGCGGATTTATGGCAAACCGCCTCTTTGTGGAAGGCGCGGTACAGGAAATATCCGGAACCGCCTGTGACATCGGCTTTTTCTATGAACAGGATGTCGCCCATCACATGCTGAAAAAACGCATATTCTTTGACCCGGATCATGAACTCTTCCTCTCAAGAACCTTTTTCTGCTTCAATATCGATACTCCGCAGGAGATCGAAGAGAAGATCCGCCGGGAACATGAACTGCGCAGCGAAAGTAAATGCGACATCCTCGAAGCTATCGGTCATGAACAGTACGCTTATGACTATTACGGCAACTTTCTGCCCGACTTCTTTGAAAGAATGGAAACCTGCTGCCGTATCCCGACAGAACTTGGTTACACCCCGGTATTCTTTCAGGATGGCGTTTTCGGCAACACCTCCTGGAACTAACCCCTTCGCAGGGGCTTGAAGTCGCGGCGCTCCGTTGTCGCGCCTTGATCTTTTTTGCACAGGATTATGAGGGAATTTCGGGTTTTGCAAGGAGCAAGCGAAGGCGCATACTTTGTATGAAACTGAGCGTTGCGACGACAGCAAGGCGCGAAATTGCCCATAAGCCAAAGCAAAA
>JAZUPS010000018.1:0-6395 GCA_045605305.1 Victivallaceae bacterium | reverse complement strand
ATGCTGGCGAACTTGCGGGCAAGTTCAACAGCGGCTGCATCGTTGGCTTCAACGGCAGCGCGGAGTTTTTTCTCAATGGTCTTGAGCTCGCTGATGCGGGCACGGTTGCGGAGATTGGCTTTTTTGCTGGTAGCCAAACGTTTAACAGCAGATTTGGTATGAGCCATTTTTCAATTTTCCTTCATTTTATGTAAACAAAAAACTTTACTGCATTCTTTGACAGATTATTAATGTATCACGATTTTTGCGAAAAGCAAGTCCCGGAAGGCTTTTTTTGATGATAAAAGATGAAAAAAGCTCTTTTCGGTCGGTGTGATCGGAAAATTCTCCTTCAAAAACAGCGCTTCAGAAGAGTTGATCTCCGTAACTTTTGCCGCAGATGGTGAATTTTTCCGATGGTTCATCCTGCATCAAAACCTCAAAACGGCACTTGTCCCGTTTCAGTTCCTTCAATCTTCCGGCGCAAAATTCCACCAGTTTGCCGTAATCATTGCACTCCCGGCTGACGTGGGCAAGGAGGAGCAGCTCCACCTCATCATCCAGCACTTCAGCGAGCAGTTCCGCAGTATCCCGGTTGCCGAGATGACCGCGAAAGCCGAATATGCGCCGTTTGAGTTCCAAAGTCCGGGAGGAGTTCATCAGCATTTCATGGTCGTAGTTGCTCTCCAGAATCAATGCGTGGCAATTTCTCAAATGGCGCTTGACCCCCTCATTCACACAGCCCAGATCAGTGGCAATACCGATATTCACCCCGCAGCTGCTGAGACGGAAGCCGACCGTTTCCACATCATGAGAGAGGGCGAAGGAACTGACCTCGAAGCCGCCGAGTTCAAAGCGCGCTCCGGGTTCAAATGTCCGCACCAGTTTGGGCAGTTTTTTGCCTTTGCTCAAACGCAGAACTGTTTCCGGCGTGGCATAGAGCGGCAGTTTCAGCGCATCGCAGAAAACCCGCGCTCCGGCGGAGTGGTCGCCGTGTTCATGGGTCAGAAGTGCGCCGCAGAGCCGGGAGGGGTCGCATCCGGCAGCTTCCATGCGCCGGAGCAGTTCTTTGCGGGAAAAGCCCTGATCCACCAGCAGCGCTCCGGCAGGGGATTCCACGAAATAGGAATTGCCTTCACTGCCGCTGCCCAGAGAAATAAAAGATATTTTACGGTCATCCATAAAAAAAGTCACTTTTTTGTCAGAAATGCTATTGAAAAAAAACTCTTTATAATCTAAATTGTATCACGGTACTTGTCAAATGTTTTTTTTACTTTTTTCGGGAAATTTTTACAGTGAACCCTCAGAGTCTGACCACCGGATTATCCGGCAAACTTGAACAGCACCAGCTTTTGTCGCACACCCAGATGCGCAGTCTGGAAGTGCTTGCAATGCCCCTTGCCGGAGTTCTGCAAAGCGTGGCACAGGAGCTGGCTGTCAATCCCATGCTTGAGATGGAGGAGTTCTCTTTTGCTCCGGCGGAATTGCCCGATTCTCCGCGCCAGAGCGAAACTCCCGATGCCGACGACTATGAAGCCAACAGCACTTTAAGCGAAGAGTGGCGGGAAAATCTGCCTTTGCCCGCAGATACTCCCCCGGGGGATGAAAATTTCGATTACCTTGCCAATCTGCCTGCGCCGCCGCCTCAGCTGCGAACCATGCTTCTGGAAGAGCTTTTTGCCATGGAGCTGGATGAGAAAACGCGATTGATCGCTCAGGAGATAATTTTCTCTCTCAATGATGATGGTTTTCTGACGGTTCCGGCGGCTGATCTGGCGATGGTTTGCGATGCCGAACTGTTTGAGGTGGAAGATGCTCTCAAATTGGTTCAGCAGATCGCTCCCGCCGGAGTGGGCGCAAGAGATTTGGGCGAATCGCTGAAACTTCAGCTCATCCGGCAGGGAAAACTTTCTTCCGTAATGGAAAAACTGCTCTCTGAGGGCTTGGAGTATCTGGAAAACAACCGCCGCAGTGAACTGGAGAAAAAGCTGGGTATTTCAGCTGATGAGCTGGATGGATTGCTCCATACCTTGCGGGCGCTCAATCCCTTTCCCGGCAGAAGCGCCTCTCCGGCATCATCCGGCGAGGTGATCACACCGGAATTGATCATCTCCCGGAAAGAGGATGGGGAGTACTTTGTCGCCCTTGCCCGGGAATCCATGCCCCCCATACGCCTTTCCGGCTATTATGAAAAACTGCTGGAAGACCGCACCCTTTCTGCGGAAGACCGGAACTTTCTCAATGAAAAAGCCGCCCGTGCCAGAGAACTTATCCAGGCGGTGATGGAAAGAGGCAATACCCTGCTCCGGATCGGGGAATTGATCATCCGCAGACAGAAAGATTTTCTTGATAACGGCGTGGAGTCCCTTCATCCATTCACCATGACCGAGGCGGCATCACTCCTTGAACTCAGTGAAAGTACCGTCAGCCGCGCGGTTGCCGGGAAATATGCCGATACTCCCCGGGGCGTGATCGCGCTGAAGTTCTTCTTCCCTTCCGGCGGAACTCAAGAGCTTTCCAATCAGGCGGTGATCAGCAAAATCCGGGCACTCATCGAAAACGAAAACCCTGATTCTCCATTATCCGATGATGAAATTTCGGGTATTCTGAAGAAACAGGGGATTTCCGTTGCCCGCCGTACCGTGGCAAAGTACCGGGATGCGCTCAATATACCATCATCCTCACGGCGCAAACGCAGATAAAAGTTGTCAGCGCGAGTTGCGACCGGATTCTTTGTGGTAATTTTCCAATGCTTTACGCTGAAGTTTCTGCACCTCCCGGAGAGTGGCGGCATCGTTTCTGCCGACTTTGCCGGAAAATGTAACCTTTCCCGCACGGAGAGCGTCAATAGCGGCATCCACATTGGTCAACATCTGCGGCACCGGGAAATCTTTGATTTTGCTGACGGTATTTTTCAGATAAACGGCTTCACTTTTCATCATCCGCATGACCTGTTCAGTGCGGGAGTCGGTTTTGCCGCGGCGATTTTCCAGATAGCGCTGGCAGGTGTGAACAATATCCAGCGCCAGTTTTTCCCGCTCTCTGGTCATGGTTGCATATTTTTTACTTTCCGGTTTGATCCGGCGCATTTTCCGGTCAAGGTCTTCCGCTTCCTCTTCCAGACGGCGGAGCTGACCGGATAAATTGGACTTATTATCACCGTAACTGAGATTTTTGATCTTCCTTCCCGGCGGCCCGCAGGGACCGGCAGTACAGAAGACACCGAAAACCATCACCGGCAACATCAGGAGAAAAAAGTTTATTTTCCGCATAGCAACATCCTTATTTTTTACTTCAAAGACCACATCAGGTTGTTAAAAACAAATTTTTGTGATAACCAAACCGGAACTTATACACAAACCTTTCTGTCAATATGTAAAACATATCACAGGAGTTGTGATTTGTCAACCCGACAAACACGGGGCAGCTCCACGCGGTGGATGCAATGCGAGGTAAGGTCGCGGGTAAATCAAGACGTTGAGCAGGAAGTGTACTGTCGTACATGAGTGCGAAAACGTCCGCAGATTTGCCGGGAGATTCCCCGCAATGCGCCACCGGCTTCTCCCGCCGCAGCCCCGGCTGAGGCGGAAGGTTATATTGTTCACAAAAAATGAGATAACAAATTAAAATAACATATTGTCAATGATTTGTCAAGCGGTATGCTTCAATAATGCAGAACCTTTTTTCATGTCGGCTTTACCGGGTTTTCAAATCTGAATTAAGGTCAATAGCCTTGTTGAAGGTGTTAAAGAGAGAGATGGATGAGGCAACTTCCAGTGCGGCAGTGATCTCTTCATCGGAAACTCCCAGCTGAAGTGCCGCCGAGCGGTGGGCATCCAGACAGTAAGTACAGCCATTGGCAGCACTTACGGCGATAATGATCAACTCTTTTGTTTTGGCATCCAAACCTTTTCCGGCGGCATCGGCAACCTTCAGTACCGCTTCCAGAAAGTCACCATTGCGTCCCATTGCCTGAAAAACTTCCGGAATTTTTCCGAACTTTTTTTCGACTCCGCCCTGGATCATCTGAGCTTTTTCATCACCGTTTTTCGCATAAAGTTTTACTGAAGCCATAAAAAAATCCTCCTTTGACTGTTGTTTCCGGGATTGACCCCGTAAAACATATTATAGCACAATATGGAATTTTTTCAATTGAAAAAATTAATTTCCGGTGATATTTTATGGATAGAGACAATTTTTCAGGTAATCTCCCGGTTTTTGTAAATATCTCTCTGCGGAAGTGATTTTTTCACCGCCGGAATGAATGTATCACCGCAAATAAAACCATAACTGATAAAAGGACTTTTTATGCCGGATGTTTTATTCGCCGCCGAAAACCTCTCCCTTGCTATCGGCAGGCAGATTTTGTATGATAAAACCGATTTCACCATCAGCACCGGGGAAAAGGTGGCTCTGGTAGGCAGAAACGGTTGCGGTAAATCCACCTTGCTGCAGATAATCACCGGAGCAGAACTGCCCGGAAACGACTCCAAACTCACCCGGATGCGGAAACTGCGTTGTGCAATGCTGCCTCAGGAGTTCGACCTTGACGGCAGCCGGAGCATCCGGGAAAATGTCCGGGACGGCTTGGAACTCTTTTACCGGATGCTTCAGCGCTACGGCGAAGTGCCGGTAAACTCCCCTGAACACACTGAAATCGAACACTTCCTTACCGGACATGACGCCTGGACTCCGGAAGTGAAACTTGCTTCCATCTGCGACCGGCTCCGCCTTTCCGCCATTGCCGACACCCCCTGTGCCAACCTTTCCGGCGGCGAAAAGCGGCGGGTCGCTCTCGCCAGAGCGGTCATCAGTGAACCGGATCTGCTGCTCCTCGATGAGCCGACCAACCATCTGGATATAAACACCGTGGAATGGATCGAAGATTTCATCAACGCCACCTGCTGTGCCGTTTTGTTCGTTACCCACGACCGCTGTTTCCTCGACCGGATAGCGACCCGTATCGTGGAGCTTGATCACGGTAAATTTTACTCTTACAACGGCAATTACGCCGATTTTCTTGCCGCCAAAGCCGACCGAGAACTCAAAGAGGATATTTTTGAAGCCAAACGGCAGAGTTTTCTGCGTTCAGAGATCGATTGGGTGCGCCGCTCCCCCAAAGCGCGGCTCAAACGCAATATGGGCAGAATGAAGCGTTTTGAAGAGATTTCCGCCATTGCCAAACCCTTGCGGGATGGTGATATGGAGCTGCTTATTCCCTCTCCGCCCCGCATGGGAAATAAAACTGTGGAGTTGAAATCAGTCAGCAAATCCTTTGACGGACGCGCCATCTTCAAGGATTTTTCCTTTGAATTTGCCCCCGGTTCCCGCATCGGTCTGGTGGGGCCCAACGGGGCGGGAAAATCCACGCTGGTCAAAATCATCACCGGGGCGTTGACTCCTGATTCCGGCAGCTGCTCTGTTGCTCCCACCATCCAATTCAACGTGATCGACCAGTCAAGAATGGTGCTGGATGGAGAAAAAACCGTTGCCGAAGAGATCAGCGAAGGATTGGAACATGTCTATCTCGGCAGTGAAAAAGTTACCGTCTGGACATATTTGAAACGTTTTCTTTTTGAAGATGAACGCATTAAAACTCAGATCAAATACCTTTCCGGCGGCGAAAAGGCGCGTGTGGCATTGGCAAAGGTGCTGAAACACGGCGGCAATTTTCTGATTCTGGATGAGCCGACCAACGATCTTGACCTTTCCAGTCTGCGTCTGCTGGAAGAGGCTCTGGCATCATTTCCCGGCTGTGTGCTGGCGGTGAGTCACGACCGTTACTTTCTCAACCGGGTTTGTACCGGAATACTCTCTTTTGAGGATGGGGAACTCTTTTACACTCCCGGTGATTACGATTACGCTCTGGAAAAACGGCAGGAGCGCAACGCCGCCAAAGCCGCCGTGACCACGGTTCCGGTCAAAAAAGCTCCCATTCCGGTCAAAGCCAAACCGAAAAAACTCTCTTACAAGGAACAAAAAGAGCTTGACGGCATGGAAGAGGCGATAATCTCTGCTGAAGAGAAAGTTACGGAGTTGGAAAATATCTTCAGTTCCCCGGATTTTTACAGCAAATACGGTTCTCAAAGTACCGAACTGCAGAAACAGCTGGATGATGCCCGTGCCGAAACTGCCCGTCTTTATGCCCGCTGGGAGGAGCTTTCCACCCTCGCCGCCGGCAAACGTGCCGCTCCGGTGTAACTGCCTCCTCCGTTGTCGTCGGCAGGGAGTAATACCCGTTGGGTTTTTCTTTGCAGGGCATGGTATCGGTATGCCCATTGTGGTATTGTAGAGTGACGGGTGCGAGGCGCTCGCCGGCGGCAAACGTGCCGCTCCGATGAAACTGCGCCTTCGCTTACGCTGGGCGCAGGGCATGGTATCGGTATGCCCATTGTGGTATTGTAGAGTCACGGGTG
>JAZUPS010000017.1:0-8332 GCA_045605305.1 Victivallaceae bacterium | reverse complement strand
GACCGCTTGGCCTCCGACTTCGATGGAGTAGAGCAGCGCGACCTGCGGTTTGACCACCTTTGCCTGGTTGAAACACTTTTTGAAGGAGTTATTGAGAATTTTCCCGGTTTCGATCAACCCCTGATTGCGGTAGGAGTTGCCGGTCAGGTCACAGGTGTAGATCGGAGTTTGGGAGACCATGCCGATGGCAGATTCCCGCAGCAGTACGGAGGCACTCTCATAGAGGTTGTCAACGTGGCGGTGACTGGGGGAACGGTTGAGGAAGGTGCGGGTGTCATTTTCCTGAAAATAGGTGGCGCCGTGGAGCTTCAAACTGCTGATGGAAGCCATGTTCCCACCGGGGAGACCAAGTTTGCGCAGATGGTAGTCGATCGGACCGCAGAAGAAGTCTGCCGCTTTGGATTGATAGACCTTGCGGAAAGCGAGGTGTCCGATATTCTGCACCGGAAATCCGGAGTAAAAGAGCAGATAGCCGCCGTAAATACCGACGATTTTGCCCTTTGCCGCTTCTTTGGCAACCCGGAGGAAGTGGATCGCCGCTGTCGCCACGGCATCGCTCTGGCACTCGATGTAGTCGATCACCAGCTGTTCTTTTTCCGGATCACGGAACCAGGTTTCGCCGGCGATCTGCCGCTCTTTGCCGCTTGGAACTTTGATTTTGGAAACATCGCACTCCGCCCCGTACTTTTTCCGGAGAAATTCCCGGAAATAGCTTCGCATTGCCGTGCTGAAATCACCGTGGCGGCGGGGATTTGCCCAGACGCCGGGGTATTGCCATTCGCCGCCATCACAGAGTGAGGAGAGGCGGTAACCGGCGATCTGGTGACGGAAGGGAGAATTTTCAAAGTGGGTGATGATCGCTTTGATAAATTCCGCGCCATCCTTGCGCCACTGTTCCGAGGCGGGGGAGGCGAGATTTTCATGGGTGGCTTTGCCATCCAGATAGATGCCCTGATCGGGGTAACGTTTGTGCCACCAGTAGGGGGCATCGATACCGAAGGTCAGGATTATTCTGATATCGGGAAATTTTGCCAGCACCCGGTTCAGATTCCGGGTGACAGCGGTAAAGTCGTAACCGTTTTCGTTCCAGCCGGGGGTGGTCAGTCCTTTGCCGACATTGGTTCCGATACCGATCATGAAGAAACGGTAACCGGCATCGTAATGCTCCTGCATACTGTCAAGCACAGAGCTGTAAAAGATCATCTCATCAAAGGCTTTGCCGTTGATGAAAAGCGCCGGACCGGATACAGTCTGCCGGATTTCGGAAGAAATATTGGGTTTAAGATCGGGATTTTCACTGACGGTGAAGGTCAACTCATCCGGGGTGCGGGTATGGGTGGTATCGCCGGAAAGTTGAAGGACGTAGTTGTCTTTAAGGAGTTTTCCGGCAAAAAGATCCTGCTTGATCTTCATGGATGAGCCGGTGACGAGTTTTTCCGGCAGGAGAATATCCTCTCTGGCGATGATGATATTATCCGCCACCGCCTGAACCGCGATTTTTTTCAGGGGTTCACGGAGCATTTCAGCGGTGATTTCGGTTTCAAGGTGAACTCCGCCTTTGATGGGAGTAAGGGTGGTGTTTTTGGCAGAGAGCTGATCCCGGCGGGTGAAGTTCTCATAGGGCATCAGACACCAGTTGCCCCAGGGGGGGACATCGTAGGGACCGACAACCAGCGGGGCAAAGGCGGTATTGGCGGGGGCGGGAGTGGTCATCCAGTCGGCTTGGGGGGCGCGGATGGAAAGGAACGTGGCATCGGTATCGACTTTGGTAACTTTGCCGTCGGCGGTGAGAATGGAAAAGTTGGCGAGCAGACCGCTGGCTTCGCCGTTATTTTCCAGATGGAAGGCGATCAGATTTTTCCCCTGCCGGAAAAAGTTGGTGACATCGGCAGTGCGGGGTTTGCGCCATGAACTTTCCGGGAGGATAACCTTTTTGCCGTTGATGTAAAGGTCGAGACGGTCATCGGCAGTTCCCTGAAAGCGGCAATCCAGCGGCGTGGAATCGAGAACCACCTCTTTCTGGAAATATTGGTGACTGCGCTTTTTGAAGTTCTCTTTATCTGCGATCCATGACGCTGTCCAGTTATCCGGAGCGCCCTGTGGGACGGGGCGGATGGTCAAGCCGGAAACTCCGGATTCAAACGAAAAAAAAACGGCAGCGCCGTTACCGGGAACCGTGAATTTTGTTCCGTTCATTCCCGGAGATACCCGGAGCGCTTTTTTTTCAATAAGATCACCGTAGGCATTTTCAATAAACAAAGAACCTTTTCCGGCGGCGGCGGAGTTGAATGAGAGGTCAAACTCTCTGCCCGGCGGCAGATCCCGGAAGGGACCGAACTCCCTGCCGGAGTTTTTCAATCCGGCAAGGTTGTCTTTGGCAGAAAAAACTATATCGGAAATTTCCAGCGTGCAGGGCGCTGATGCGACGGAAAGATCCATTCGGATCGCCGTTACAGTGCCTTTCCACGCCGCGTATTTATTGAGGGGAACCCGGATCTCCTGATACTCGCCGGTGGCGTTGAAGGTGAAAGTCACCTTCTGCTTTTCATTGAGATTGGGATCGGCTTTGGTTTTGAAGTAGATCACGCCGCCGACTCTGCCGGGTTTATCGGTTTTGACCCGGAGTGTGAGGGTGGTGTAGTTTGCACAATCCATATATACCGGGATGGTGGGCGCGATACTGTATTTTTTGGCAAATTTCAGCTGCATAGCGCCATTGACGATCTTTGCCGGAGCGCTGAGTGCGGCTCTCCAGTTCCATGCCCGGGCGCCGGGAGAAGCAAAGTGCCAGCTGCAGGGCAGATCGGCAGGACCGGAAAATTTCGCTTCTTTGAAGAGGATTTTTCCTCCCGGCGGAGCGTAAAAATCCATGCGGAAAGCGGTGATCGTGCCTTTCCAGAGGGGCAGTTTACTGCAATCGAAATTTACCGTCTGCCAATCTCCGGAAGAGCGGAAAAAGAGGGAGAATTTTTTGCTTTCAGAGAGTTGCGGTTCAGAATCCGTAGCAAAGTAGCAGTGGATGATGCCTCTGCCGGCGGGAACTTTTATCCGGAGTGAAACGTTGTTGTTTTCTGCCGGGATATTCACATTTTTGCGGGTGACGTAAACCGCACCTTTTTTGGAGGTGACTGCGAAAGCCTCCTCTTCGATTGCCGGAGCGGCGGCGGAACCGCTTGCCGAATACATCGCCAGTGCCGCCGGAAGGTCATTTTCCCACACCACTGCACCATTCAGGATGAGTGCCGCAAGAAAAAGCGCGAAACACGCAGTAAATTTTTTCATCACAGATTTTTCCTTTATCAGATGTCCAGATACGAACCGTTTTTATCGTAATATTTGGTAAAGATCAAAGCGTAAGGTTCTTTGCCAAGCGGATAGAAATATTTAGTGCTGTTTCCGGCATTTTTGAACTCTTTCGGATCAACTCCGGCGGCATTTCCTGCGACACAAACGATATTTACTCTGCCGTTGTGGATCGCTGCGGGTTCACCGAACTTCTTATCGCCGTTCATCAAACAGGTCGTTTCGGTTCCGTAAGTTCCAAAACTGGTGTCTGCCGCCAGTACAAATTGAGACGGGTGGGGACGGACTGAAAAGGTGGAGTCATTGATTTTGTAGGATGTGGCTTTGAATAACGGCATGGTAAAATTGCCATTGACATTTCCCGCCATCGCGTAAGCATACAAGGTCTTGTAATGACCGGGAGCGATGACTCTGGAAGGACAGAAGAAGGATTCCGGGGTGCTTTTTAATTGATTTGCAGCTGTCATTAACTTCAATTCTTCATAAGATGGTCCACCCATATAAGTTGCCAGACGGGCGTGACCGTTACGGGCAATAGTATGCTCAATAGCATAAGCTCCGTGGAGAAAATAGTCTTCGTTATCTGCTCCGTACATGGTTGCTGCCTTGCCGAGCTGATTGAGATTGGAAAGACAGCTGGTTGCGCGTCCCCGTTCCCGGGCGCTGTTCAGCGCTGGCAGCAGGATCGCCGCCAGAATGGCAATGATCGCGATAACAACCAGAAGTTCGATCAAAGTGAAGCCTGCAGGCTTCACTTTCCCGTGGGAAAGTGAAAAGTGTTTCATTGTAAAAATCTCCTTGATTTGAGGGTTATTGGATCTCATATTTGACACTGTTGCCCGGCATACCGTCAGCCGCCTGATCGGAGTAGTTGATGTAGAATTTCAACACTCTGCCGTCGCTGAGAATGTGACGGGTAATACCGACATCTTTGGATTTTTCCGGAACTTCCACACCGGCAATGGCGGCAAGTTTGCGGTAAACCATGTAGAGTTCGTTGCCCGGATTGAGGGCGTTGTTTTCCAATGCGGCATTGACGAAAACCAGTTTGCCTTTGCCGTAATTATTCACTGTGATCACCGGGAAACCGGCTTCATCATAAGCGGCAATTTCGCAGCTGTCAGCTTTCATGCGGCGGGTGATTTTCTGATTGGTGGAGTAGCGTTTGCCATCCATGATAAAGGTGGTCGTTTCCGGAAGTTCGGTGCGGTAATCCACCGAACAGCCGAAGTAACTGTTGAAGGGCTGAAGGAATCCGCTGTCAGCAGTGAATACCACCGTTGCACCCTCTTTGGCGGCTTTCAGCAGCAGATGGTATTTGTGAACATCCATCACCTCGTAGCCGGAAACCGACGGAACGATGTAGAATTTGCCTGCCGGCAATTCATCAATGCTCTGGATGTTGCAGAATTCCACCTCAAAACCGGCCTGTTTACTCAGAATAAATGACCCGAATGCGGCTTTCCAGACATCATCCATAGTGGTAAGCACTATCGTTGCATCCACTTCGCGGGGGGGCAGTTCCGGCAGATCCTGAAGCTCTTTTCTGAAGCGTTTCATCGCTTTGGCGGCACCATCCAGAGAACGGTCGGATTTGAAAGCGCCAAGTTCCCGCTCCATCGCACCCCAGCGGTAGGGGGTCTCGTTTGCACAGCGGTCAAAGGTGAATCCGCACCACCACAAAACTGAACCCAGATCGTGAACCAGTGCCGAATAGAGCGTGGTGTAGAGGTAGTTGTCGGTACGTTCTTCAGAGAGGTATCCCGGACCGAAGGCGCCGATCTCCTCCACAAATGCCGGTTTTCCGGAAACGCCGCGGTAAAAAATCGTTTCCGCAGTGGCATGATAGATCGCCGGAGTGGTATTGAGGGCACTCTGACCGCAATGGGGGGTGAATGAGGGGTAGGGGTGCGTGGTCAAGGCATCACACAAATCGCCCTGAACCGTCAGCGCATAGGTGCGGCGTTCATCGGTTTTTCCGCCGTGCATACCGGAGTAAATCGGACGGCTGGGGTCGGCAAGGCGGATGGTGGAGCAAACCATATTGAGCCAGTTCCAGGCACAATCGGCAGAGGCGGTGTAGCAAGATAAGCAGTTGCACTCATTTCCCGGTTCCCATGCGACAATGGCAGGGTGATCTTTCATCTCATTGATAAAACCTTTGAGGAACATATTGGCGAGGCGGATAGCTTTGAAATCTTCGATCAGATTTTTCCCGGCAAGGGCAGGGGGGACAAACATTCCGCCGGACATCCATCCGGTAAGCAATCCCACGACCAGCATGAGTTTGTGTTTGGTTGCCAGATCAGCCACAATGCGGAATCTTTCCAGCATCACCGGATCAAGACCATAGCGTTTTACTCCGGTTGCCGGCAGAGGGGAACCGTCAAGAAATCCCAGTTCGCGGTAGGTGTTGCCGCACTCGGCGATCTCCATGACCGGCTGGAAATCCGACCAGAGGGGGAAGATACGCACGGTATTGACTCCGGCATCGGCAAGCGCGGCAAAGTCCGCATCCACCTCTTCGGCGGAAAACTTGCTCCACATTCTGGTTCCGGCATGAGATGCCCAATAGTTGACACCAACAGAAAATTCGGACATTCCGGGTAAAAATTTCGCCATGTTTAAACTCCGTCTTTGTTAAAAATTTGCCTTTTATATAATATTGTACTCAATCCTTTTGAATAATATATCACCACTTTATCCGATTTGCAAAAAATTCTTTCATGAAACTTATGAAACAGTGGTAATGATTTCAAAGATAAAACCGATATATACCCACCCGGCTGAACAAGCCGGTTGGGTATCCGTTTCAGAGCAATGCGTTCAGAGAAGTGCGACGCTGAGGGCGGCAATATCGCCGATATTTTCCTGCAATTCCGCGGGGAGTATCTGACAGATTTCCCGGCTTTGTGTCAGCGTTTCCCGGGCGATGACCTCTTCCATTGCCGGGCGCAGAAGGTGTTCACAGCGCTGAAATACGCTGCCGATAACGATCTTTTCCAGATTCAGCAGGTCGATGAGAATGGATAATCCGTAACCGAGACGTCTGCCGGATTCTGCGTAAATGGCTATGGCTGCAGGATCTCCGGCATTGGCGGCAATGGCGATTGATTTGGCTGAAATTGACGGCAGATCATCAGCGCTTTTGCACCATGACAGAGGCAGGTGATCTTTTGCATACATTCTCCCCAGTTGAGCGATACCGCCGCCGGAGCAGAAGCCCTCAAATGAACCGGCTTTGCCGTAACCGACGGGACCGGTTTCATCCAGCCGGATATGCCCGCATTCACCAGCCATTCCGCAGCTGCCGCTGTAAAGTTGACCATTGAGGATCAACCCCGCACCCAATCCGGTACCGAAGGTGAGAAATGCCATGTTGTTTGCGCCTCTGCCGGCACCGAACTTCCACTCTGCCAACGCACAGGCATCGGCATCATTGCAGAGTTTTACCGGGAGCTTGAAACGTTTTTCCAGGATTTCGCAGATATGGACATCATCCCAGCCGGGCAGGTTGGGGGGAGACATGATGATGCCTTTTTTGCTGTCCAGCGGGCCGCCGCAGCTGATGCCTATCGCCTGCGGCGCGGCTTCGGGGTGGCGGGCAAGGATCTTTTCAGTCTCTCTGGCAAAATTTTCAATACAATCAAGCGGGGCGGGAAAATCCGCTGTGGGAAAAACGCTTTTTTCGACGATGGAAAACGTTCCTTCAGAGACATTTCCGAGGATGGAGGCGCACTTGGTGCCGCCAATGTCAAATCCGATCAGCCATTGAGTCATTATTTTTTCTCCTGCGGTTTATTATATCGCTCAAATTCCTTGTCTATTTGCTTGGCTTTGGGCTGCAGAGTATTTTCTGAAGTGACCACATTATCGGGCAGAATACCATCCAGAAGAATGTTGACCACCTTCGGCCCATCGGCGGTGACGGTGACATAGGTAATATGATCAAATTCTCCATATTTTACTCCGCGCAAACCGGAAACACCTCCGGCAGTTGCCAGCAGGTAGTAGTTTTTGCCGTAGCGCCGGAACTTGTTGTAAAAGTGAAAATCGCCGGAAAAGACGGTGTAATTGCGGTTTTTTATCTGCTTTTCAATCTTGCGGAACGGGGCATCATTCCAGCTCCATGGGGAGTGGATGAAGATGATCGTCCAGCGGACATCCTGATGTTTTTTCAGGGTTTCCAACGCCCATCGGGTCTGCTCCGGAGTCAAGCCGCAGGGAGTGGGGCGGGAATCGCGTCCCTCCTGCTGATCGAGACAGAGGAAGAGGACATTTTTGTAGATGAAACTGTAATATGATACTCCGAAGTTATCTTTCCACACTTCGGCATTCATCTCATTGACCATTGGAAATCCGGGGCGGGTGCGGGAAATATCGTGATTGCCGACGACATGGAAGAATGGAGCGCGGGAAGCGGCGGTGATTTTCCGCAGTTCGGCATATTGAGCTTCGGAAACTTCTTTTTTCAGGTTCTGTGGTTTATTGATGCCTTCGACCATGTCGCCGACGGAAATGATGAAATCCGGGTGGAACATATTGGCTTTTTCCAGTGCGCTTGCCCAGATGCCTTTTTTCCGTTCTCCGCCGGTGCGGTCGGGGATGATGATAAATGAGAACTCATCATTTTGATTCTGGAAATTTTCGTGAGTCCACGGTTTTTTTTCTGTTTTTACATCGTGGGTGAAGCGATTTTTTGCGGACACAGTAAAAAACAGGGACAGCAGAATGAGGAGCAAAAGGTGTTTCATATTTTTCGTTTTCCTTGACTTAAATGTATACGGTATGTATTTTTTATAAAGTAACCTTTTTTTAGTGTTAAGTCAAGTGTTTTTCGCTTCTGGGGAAGATTTGCTTTCCGGATTTTGCGGATGAGGAAAAATTTTCCTGTTTTTTTTGACCTTCCGCTTGCCTTACGATGGTTTCGGTGTTATATTAACAAACATTGTATATGGGCACCCGTAGCTCAGCTGGATAGAGCGTCTGTCTCCGGAGTAGAAGGTCGTGGGTTCGAATCCCGCCGGGT
>JAZUPS010000016.1:0-5293 GCA_045605305.1 Victivallaceae bacterium | reverse complement strand
TCGTCAATATCCGCTTCCCTTTTCTCCAACTGCTTGACCACAGACTGATTTTTCTCATCATTATCCAGATAGATTTTCAACGTGCAATCGATCATCTTCCATGCTTTTTTCAACATCTGACGCAAACTGCCGGTCGTCTGCGCCAATGCGATCGGCGGAGTATCCAACAGATGCGGTTCAAGTTTGGTATACTTGACTTTGCTGTTTTTCACCGGAATGATCTTCTCGCATAACGCCGCAAACAGATGGCTGAAAGGCAGCAGCAGCAAAGTGGTAAAGACGTTGAAGATCGTGTGAGCATTGGCGATCCGACGGGGCAAAGCGCCGCCGAATTTTTCGATCAGAGCAAAAAAGACCGGATTATTTCCCCAGGGGATGAGGAATGTCAGTGATATGATAATAACTCCAGCCACATTGAACAAAGTGTGTGCCAATGCCGCCTGTTTCGCCACCCGGTTGGCAGTAAGCGCCGCCAGCTGGGCTGTGATTGTCGTACCGATATTGGACCCCATTACCAGCGCAACTGCAGTATAAATATCCAAAACTCCGCTTGCGCCGAGAGCAATGATTATACCGGTACATGCCGATGAACTCTGAATGATCAGTGTCACCACCACTCCGACCATAATCGCCCCCAGCAAGGGAAAAAGCGGGATATGGCCATTTACAGCTTCGCATTTGAAAAACTGAAAAGCCTGCATAAATGCCGGATTTTTTGCCAATTCCTTCAAAGCCCCACTCATCAAACTCATACCAAGAAAAAGGAAACCGAATCCGAGGATAGTTCCGCTCCAACTGGAAATTTTCTTATTGGAGATAAAACTCATTCCCAAGCCGATAACGATCGACGGCATGATGATCCAACCGATGTCAAACGCCACCAACTGTGCAGTGATCGTAGTACCGATGTTCGCTCCGAAAATCAATCCGACCGCTTGAGCAAGAGTCAGCAACCCGGCATTGATGAAGCCGATTACCATTACCGTACTGGCACTGGATGACTGGATAACACAAGTCACCAACGCGCCGGAACACACCGCAATAAAACGATTTTGAGAAAACACCCTCAAGATAGCGCGCATTCTCTCTCCGGCGGCGTGATGAAGCCCGTCACTCATCATATTCATACCGAATATGAATATCGCCAATCCTCCCAGTACGGTCATAGCTGTTTGAATATAGTTCATAAAAATCCTTTATTGTATTTATTATTTTATTATTCTGCTGAACTTCTCAGCGGGTTGAAGGAAGCTTTGCGTAGAACATGCCTGCACGGTCATTGATATTTTCCAAATGCCGGGATATTTTCCGTATCTCCTCCACCAATTCCAGATAGAGGATCCCTACTTGCGGACGACATTCTCCATTGTTGATTCGTGCAAGATGCTCTGTTTCCGACCGGTCAAGCATGGCAAACATCCGCTCCTGGATCTGTTTTGCCTGATCGTGACAAACCGGAGTGTTTTTCTCCAGAAGTTCGATGGTCGCAGCAGCCAAATCGCTCAAGGTGCTGTGCAGCCGCTCGAACTCAGCTTCAGCTTCCGGACTGAAACGGATATTGTCCTCATTGAGTTTCTCGGTAATTTCACGGACCAATTCGGTGTGGTCACCGATACGCTCCACGTCATTGGTACAGTGCAGCAGCATGGGGATCTGTTCCGCTTCTTTCTGGGTAAGGTCCCGGCGCATCAACTGGGAAAGATATTCGGTAATATCCTTCTGGCGTTCATCAATATCCGCCTCCCTTTTTTCCAACTGTCTGACAAATGCCTGATTTTTCTCATCGTTATTGATGTAGATTTTCAATGAGCAATCGATCATCTTCCACGCCTTTTTCAACATCTGACGCAAACTGCCTGTGGTTTGTGCCAGGGCGATCGGCGGAGAATCAAGCAAATGCGGTTCCAATTTCTGATACTTGACCTTGGAACTCTTCACCGGAATGATCTTTTCACAAACTTTGGTGAAAAACGGGATCAACGGCAGCAGCATCAGCGTATTAAGCACGTTGAAGACAGTGTGGGCGTTGGCGATCTGACGGGGCAAAGCTCCGCCAAGTTTTCCGATCAGGGCAAAAAACGCCGGTTCTCCGTTTACCGGTATGAAGAAGGAAACATACATCAAAACTGTTCCGAAAACCATTGACAAGGTATTGGCAAGCGCTGCCTGTTTAGCGATCCGGTTGGCAGTAAGTGCCGCCAGCTGGGCGGTGACAGTGGTACCGATGTTTGAACCGAGAACCAAAGCAACTGCTGTATATACGTTGATCAACCCGCTCGCCCCCAGAGCGATGATTATACCGGTACAGGCCGAAGAACTCTGAATGATCATCGTCGCAATCATCCCCACAATGACTGCACCGATAACCGAAAATCCAATCAAAGTACCATTGTCAGCCGGATTACACTCAAAAAGCTGAAACGCTTTCATAAAAGCTTCATTTTCAGACAGCGCTTTAAGTGCCTTGCTCATGATTTCCATACCGTGAAAAAGTAAACCGAATCCGAGAATGGTTTCACTCCACCGGGCAACCCGCTGCCGGGGAATGAAACTCATCAGCAATCCGAGAATGATTGCCGGCATGATTATCCAGGAGATTTTAAATGCCACCAGCTGCGCTGTGATCGTTGTTCCGATATGCGCACCTAACATCAACCCGATTCCCTGACTCAAATTGAGCAATCCGGCATTGATGAATCCCACCACCATAACCGTGGTCGCACTGGATGACTGGATCACGCAAGTTACCGCCGCTCCGGAAGCGATTGCGACAAATCTATTGGCAGAAAAAACCCGGAGAATCGATCTCATTCTCTCTCCGGCTACATGATGCAGTCCATCACTCATCATTTTCATGCCGAAAATGAATATTGCCAATCCTCCCAGTACCAGTAACGCTGTTTGCATTTTCACTCCTTGATATATTTCTAAATTAACAAAAACTCAACACCACTTTGATAAAAAACATCCCGGTCCGGCTCTGACATAGTTTGCCGGGTCAGAGTTATTCTGCGGGACAGGGGTATGATGTGCGCTGCAGGGCGCACCGCAGAAATCTCCGGACAACGGAAGTAAAATAAAAGGCGCCGGAAGATTTTGCTCCGGACGCCGCGGCAATAAGTTGGATACACATTTGACAGAAGATCGAACTCCACAGAAATTCTGCTGCAAAAAGGAAAATGTACTGTCATCTGCATTGATGGAAAATTGAGAAATCACAACTGAATCATCATCTATTTCTGATTCCGCAGAAGCAAACAGACACAATGCCCCGCCTGCGGCAATCAATACCGCATAAACAGCGCAAATCAGGCTGTTAAGAAAGGTCTTTTCCGCTTTCAAACTCTCTATCCTTAAAAATAATGAAAAATTCAGTCCTATAATATACCACAACAAGAGCCTTTTTTCAAGACTCCTCCCCCGGTTGCTCAAGTGATTTTATTCCCCTTTTTGCCGATAATTTACTCTCTCTGTAATCTGCCGGAGAACGCCGGAATGTTTCTGAAAAATGCGGATAAAATACCCCGGATCGGAAAATCCACATTGTTCTGCCACCTCTTTTACCTTAAAAGCACTCTCTTCCAAGAGCCATTTGGCTTTATTCAACCGCAAATCCAGAATTAACTCTTTCATCGTTGAACTGACACTCCGGTGAAACTCGCCGGATAACATTGTCCGGTTCACTCCCGGAGCATCGCTTAAAAATTCCACTCCTCCTGCGGTCACGGAAAAACTCCCGGTCATCCGAAATAATCTGACCGCTTTTGATCAACTGCGCCAGCCCCCCTCCTACCGGCGGATAGTGATAATACAGCGTCTCGCCATTGCAAATACCACTTATATAGGCGTAAATATTTTCAGTTGGTATCAATGTTTCAGATATTATATCAAACCCGGCAAGATTAATATTGGTACGAAAAACAGCCGTTGCAACCACTTTCAGTCACAACGGCTGTTTCAAAAAATACGTTTATTTATCCCATGCGGTATTGCCCAGCACTCCTTCGCTGAAAAATACCGGCTTGGCTCCGTATTCACCCATCACTCTGGCAGCACGTTCGATGCGCGCCATATGATCAGGCAGATAGTTCGAATAATAGGGGAAACTGTACTGCTCATGGCTTGCCAGACAGATCGTTTCAAAACCGCTCTTGTCTGCCACGCCGAAGAGTTTTTCCAAACGCCCTCTGACATCTTCCAGCGGAACCAGATTACAGGTCAATCCGCAGGTAAAAAAGAAGATATTCAGCAACGGATCGTAATAGCTCCAGTGATTTCCCACATAACTGCGCTCTTCACCAAAGCCATAGTGAAGATCCATTCCCAAATTCTGAGCATTTTTATCAACTCCGGAAGCTGAACGGCTCTGAACCAGTTTCATATTCCCGCCTTTCTGACGGTCTGCAAGACTGGGGCCGCCCATCACCCGCAAACGGAATGAGTTACTGTAACAGCTGCAGCCGCGCCGTATATACTCCTGCGCCGCCGCCGGATGAATATTCGCCCAGTGGATAACATTCGGAGTAATATACGCCGCTTCTCCGGCGAAACGGTAAATTTCATTCTGCACCAAGTCCCAGTCCCTGCCGATATCCTCCGCCGACGCCTCGGCATAGGGACGGTCGGGAAATTCACTGTAAGCATGGAAGGAAAACTTCAGCCAATCGCTGTTGTCAATAAATTCACTTTTCCAGATATCCGGCATATCCTTGAGCAGAAACTCATGATGGGCATTGTGATAGAAACAATTCAGTGTGAACTTGGTTCCATATTTGTCATGCACATCTTTGAGACCTTTCAAATAGAAGTGGTCAAAAGCGCTTTTGGGGCGCTCTTTCGCCAGATCGGTAAAGGTGAATATATGGTCATCGATGTAGAAATTATACCGTTTACAGGATTTTTTATCCCACACCAGAGTCAACTCCTGAGAATAATTTCCGTAAGGAGTCACTGTTTCCGCTTTGACAAGATTGATCTTCTCCGTCAACGGCACTTCCAGAAAAAATCTGCGACCATCCATTGCCGCCGGAATACCATTGACTGTAACCGGGCAGCCATGATCGGAGATTCCCTCAATTTTCACCTTGAGAGAATCTGCACTCTCCACACCATGATGGTGATTCAGTATGGCACCCTGACGATAATTGGTGATTTCGATCATCTTAAAACCTCTTAATCACTTGCCCCAAACGGTGTTACCCAGCAATCCCTCGCTGTAGAAAATCGGTTTGCAATCGTGTTCATAATAGAACTTCGCCGCTGCTTCAATACGCTGCATGTGATCGGGCAGATA
>JAZUPS010000015.1:0-6913 GCA_045605305.1 Victivallaceae bacterium | reverse complement strand
TCTCCGGCAGAAAGTCCATTGAGCCAAGCAATCGTAGGCACAGCACCGCAAGCACGGGTGAAATCATTCATCTCTTTCAAAGTCGGGAAACTTTCCGGATCAGCTTTGACATAACCGACACCGCCGGATTTCATCGTTTTGGAACGGATCAGAGCCTCCATTTTCACCGGGTCGGCTTCAAAACTGCCGATCTTCTCCTGCCAGTACGCCGCCAGTTCAGCGCCGGAAAACTTCTTTTCCGCAGCAGTACGGTAAGCACAGCAGACGTGGCGCTCGGTGACATTTCCGGCAGGGGTGAACTCCTTTGCCACCGCATCGTAATCGATAGCGATCTCAGTAAGCAGAGTATTGACCTTTTCCACCAGCGTGCGGGTACGGCTGGCGGCGCCGGAACGGAGACGGGCGGCAAAGGCTTTCTGAGATTCCGGAACCGTTGATGAGGTAAAGCCGCATCCCAGATGGTAAGCAATACCGGGTTCTCCGGGGGAGTTGATCTCTTTATCCGCCAATTCCGGTACAAAGACTCTTGTTTCCATACCGGCGGCGGCTTTCACCCCCAGATAACGGGCGGCGGCAAGAAATTCATCCACACCGTCAAGCACGTCAAAATCCACCAGCATCAATCCGCGCCAATTCAGCTCTTTGGCGAGGGAAACCAGCATCGCCGGGGAGTAACCGTAACCATTGTAGCTGTAAAAGCTGTGACAGTGCATGTTGAAAGCACAGAAATTTTTTCTCACCGTTTCCAATGCCGCATTGCGCTGGGCAGGATCAAAGCTGTTAAGTTGTTTTTTGAGAAGTTCGTCCATGATTTTTATCCTTTGTATTGGTTGATTTTGGTCAATCAGTTTTTTTATTACGCTTCAACGCCCCATCATTTTGCGAAGAGCCTTATCCAATTCGATCTGGAATTTTTCCACATCGCTCTGAGAGGGTTTGTCGCCAACCAGATTTTCCACACCGAGCCTGCCCATATTGTCAACATACCAGTCAGCAGTTGAGCCGGAAGCAAAGCGGACATTGCCGGAAAACATCATTCCCGGGCGGGCAATGGGACTTATCTCCACCACTGTATCAGAAGAGTCACCGGATTCGGCATCCGCTTCAGCCGAAGCATCTGCCGCCTTCGCGTCATCTGTCTCACCATCTGCCGGAGCGTCTGCGGCTTCTTCTTTGGGAGTTTCCGGTTTGGCATTGGGGTCAAGGGCGCGCCAGTCAACATCCAGAGAGGATGCAAGGATACGGATATCCATATAGGTCATCCGCTGGGAGAATTTTTCATTCACCAAATTCTGAATATCAGAAAGGGAAGTGCCTTTTTCCAGTTCCTGTGCGATAAAAATTTTGATTTGCAATTCGGTATCTTTATCCATGATTTCATCCATATATTGAAGGTTATTTATGTTTACGCATATCGATTTGAACTTCTTCCCAGTAGAGTTTATCTTCGACCGGCTTATTGTCGATCTCCCAGAAGTGGTTCATAACATCCTCTTTGCGGACTCCGGCGGCAGTAGATCTGGTAAGATAATCTTTCAGCCCGGCGGTTGACAAGTGAGCATCTGATCCGAATTCCGGCAGATTATTGAGCAATGCCGCAAAGAAGTTATCCCGCACCGGATCACTCTGCCACTTGCCCGCCGGAAGCAGAGTACAGACAATCAGCTTTCCGTTGCCGACATTCACCGAGAAGAGATGAGAGAAGTTGCGGAAAGTATCGGTATCAATAAAATCCTTGATTCCATGGATCAAGCCTTTCATCCGGTCGCGCACCGGCTTATCGATGCCGAAGATGTGTTCCGTCACGGGAACCGGGAAGTCATCCAGACAAATCTTGTAACCGGCTTCCAGAAGGATCTGCATATTTTTGTCAAAATACCGCTCCATTGCCAGAGCATTGAGCAGCACCGGATTCTGCACCACACCGCCCAGATTGCTGCCGCGATCCCAGATACAGGGCTTGAATCTTTCCAAAGCTCCGGGCCAGTAGTACTCCTGACCGGCATTATCCCGGTGGTAAATCAGAACCACACTCTTTCCGGCATCAAGATCGGCAAAAATCTGATCATTGAGCTGATCGGTGATCACGGTGTTTTCATCCGCCTTTGCACCGCTGGAGTTTATCCACTGCGCCAAAGCACTATTCTGCAAACGGCACACCGGAACTTTTTTCACCTGGGCATGGGGATAAAGCCACAAATCCCAGGAGTTCTCCAAATGCACCTTTCCGGCAGTAAACTCAGCAGAAACCGTAACTTTCCGGGCGGTTCCGGTGGTTTTGAAACGCAAGCCTATCTCTGCTATCTTCTGCAGACCGCCAGCCAGAACCACATCTTTTCCGGTAAAGACATTTTCTCCATCCACTGCAACTTTCACTTCGCCGCGGATCCTGGGTTCCGGCAAAAAGTTGGAAATTTTAAGAACCATCTTCACCGGTTCATCTTCACAGAAGGTCTCTTTTTCAAAACATCCGAGCAGTACCGCATCACCATTGATCGACATCATCCACTTGGGATCGATGAATTTATCATCATCAAAACAGTCGAGAATACCATTTTTATTCTCATACTTGAGACAATCTGCCAGCTGCAGCATCTCATAACCGCACAGAGCTGAATCGCGCATTCTTTCCAGATAGGTTTTATATGCCATCATCTTGAAAACCTGAGAACCTCTGATATAATCCGGCATTTTTTTCTCCAAACCTTTTCTCCGGATAAGCTCAGGCAGTTCCGTCATAAAACGGGGCTTTTTAATGTCGTTGGCTTCCAGATACGCATTGCCGACTTTCGCACAAAATTCATCGAATTTGCGGCTCAGCGCCTCGTAATCCGGAATATCGATGTAGTGCAACGCCTCATGTGCCAGTACCGGTTTCAGAGGAACGGCCTCCCGGCGGATCCCGGCTGAAACGGAAGCAGTCTCTGCCGACTCCTGCATGGGGAAGTCATAAGTTGAACCATTCATGTGCCAGCAGGCATCGGAAATAAACATATCTTTGTGATGTTTGTAGGGGAAATAATAGGCAATATGCTGGGAGAAAATATCTGCCGTGGGGCGGTCATATTCACCCCATCCGGAGTTGTCCATGATCAACTTGCCCGGAGCAAGTTTGCGCCCGGTCTCATAGAGTGAATAAACCTCTTTGTGATGGCCGGAATTGTGCATTTCGTTTCCGATACAAAAGATCGCCACCGAGGGATGATTGCGGTAACGGAGTATGGTCTCCCGCCAGTTGGCATTATCCATCGCCAGAGATTTCTTTTCGCCTTTTTCATCGTACTCATAGGCAAAACCGATCTCCATGTGGATAAACAAGCCCTCTTCATCCGCCGCCTGAACAAACTCTTCCGCAGGAACTGTACTGTGAAAACGCACCAGATTGAATCCATACTTTTTCGCCTGACGGATGTTTTTTACAGCGGCATCTTTCAGTGATCCTCCGGTCATATTGGGGTGTTCATGGGCAGTGATACCGCGGATGTATCCACGCAGATAACAGCGTTCCCCATTGAGCAGCACATCACTGTTGGCAAAAGTCCGCAGTTCACAGAATCCGAAACGCTCTTTCACCCCATCAGCTTCCAGTGTGTAAAGCACCGGGGTATCCGGACTCCACTTTTCCAAGCTGGAACCGTCAAAAAGTGCAGTGTATACGCCGTCGGACACACTCTCACTGATCAACGGCGCCGGAACTGGATTTCCAGCCATATCCCGGATCACCGGATCGACAAGTTTTTCTGAACTTTCCACGCAAAGCAATCCTGCTTCCACCCGACTGCGGATATAAATATCGCCCATCATTATTCTCCATACTGGTTGTATTTGGTTGTACTCCCTTATATAATAGCATTCAGGATAATTTTTGTCAATCCATGCAGAGAGTTTTTCCGCTTTTTTTAGCCGGAAGGCTTGACTTTTTAACCACAATGTGTATATTATACCAAACAACTAAACAAACACCTAAACAAAAAATCTGCTTATGATCTACGATACAGCCATCATCGGCGCCGGGGCAACCGGAGCTGCGGCAGCTTTTATGCTGAGCAAATACAACACCAGCTGTGTTTTGCTGGAATCCGGTCACGAAGTGTGTTCCGGAGTATCCAAAGCCAATTCCGGTATCGTTCACGGCGGCTTCCACCATCCGTCAGATTCACTGAAAACCCGTCTTGAACTGCGGGGCAATGAACTGATCGAAAAATTACAGAAAGATCTGCACTTTCCCTATTTGAAATGCGGGATTCTGGTCGTTGCTTACAGTCAGGAGGAGTTGGAGATACTCCAGAAACTTTATCAACAGGGAGTGGATAATAAAGTCCGCAATCTGGAATTCTGCAGCCGGGAACGGATATTTGAACTGGAAAGCAAACTGGATGACCGGGCTGTGGGTGGATTTTTTGCTCCTCACGGAGGCACCATCGAACCATACGCTTATGTTTTTGCGCTGGTGGAATGCGCGCTGAAAAACGGTTGTGCATTGAAAAATGATTTCCGGGTGATCTCCGGAAATTTTGCCGATGGCTGCTGGAGTCTGCGCGCCGCTGACGGCAGAGAGGTGAAAGCCAGATATGCAGTAAACGCCGCCGGACTTTTTGCCGATAAAGTTTCTGCCGCGCTGGGGGCGGAAAAATTCAAAATCCATCCCCGCAAAGGTGAAGAATATCTGCTTGACCGCAACTGCCCCGGCCGTCCCTCACGGGTGATTTTTCCCGTCCCGGTAAAACACTCCAAAGGTGTGCTGGTAATCCCCACCGCCGGAGGAACCACCATGATTGGACCGACTGCCGAAGTTGTGGATGACAAAGAAGATACCGCCACCACAGCAGAGAACTTCAAAAAAATCCTGAACCTGACCCAAAAGATGGTAAAAGGACTCTCTGCCCGGGATTTGATCAACAGCTTTGCCGGGTTGCGCCCGGTGCATGATTCCGAAGACTTTTACATCAAAGTTTCGGAAAAAGTTCCGGCACTCATTCAGGCGGCAGGCATCCAATCCCCCGGTTTGACCGCCTCCCCTGCCATTGGTGAATACATCGTGGAACTGCTGAAAAGTGCCGGATTGCCCCTTGCTGAAAAAACCGACTTTGACGGCACACTCCCGCCCCGGTATGAAGTCCGTAATCTGGATGATGAAAAGGTTGCTGAACTCTATAAAAATGATCCGGCATGGACAACGATAGTCTGCCGCTGTGAAGAGATTTCTGAAGCCGAGATCACCGCCGCAGTCCGCCGGGGACATACCACAGTGGATGGAGTGAAATTTTACACCAGAGCCGGAATGGGACGCTGTCAGGGAGGATTCTGCCAAGCACGGATTTTACGGATCATCAACCGTGAGACCGGTATTCCCATGGAAAAATTGACCAAACGGGGCGGCAAAAGTTTGATTCTTGCCGGAAACCTCGGTGATCTGGAGGTTAAATGATGAATACCACCATTCAATACGATTGCATCATCGCCGGTGCCGGAGCTGCCGGACTGGCAGGCGGAGCGGTCTGCGCCGCCGCAGGTTGTTCCACCCTCATCGTCGACCGGGAAAGCCGCGCGGGGGGGATTCTCAATCAGTGCATACACAACGGCTTCGGTCTGCGCTATTTCAAAGAGGAGCTGACCGGCCCTGAGTTTGCTTACCGGATGACCGAAAAAGCCCAATCCGCCGGTGCGGAATTTGCACTGAATACCACCATCACCGATATTACCCGTCTTGACGACGGAACTTTTGAATTGCGGATGCTCTCTCGCAAAGAGGGGCTCCGCCGATGCCGCGCCAGAGCAGTACTGCTGGCAGCCGGATGCCGGGAACGCACCCGGGGAGCTATCGCCACCGCCGGGGAACGCCCTGCCGGAGTTTTCACCGCCGGAGCTGCCCAGAAAATGCTCAACTGCGAAGGTAAACTTCCCGGCAGATCCGCTGTTATCGTCGGGTCGGGAGATATTGGATTGATCATGGCACGCCGGTTGCGCTGGTGCGGCATCGAGGTAAAAGCGGTGGTGGAGATCATGCCCTACTCTGCCGGATTAACCAGAAACGTGGTTCAGTGTCTCCATGATTTCGACATTCCCCTCTATCTTTCCACTTCCGTAATCCGCATTGACGGCAAAGAACGGGTGGAGCAGGTGATCGCCGCCCCGTTGAAAAGTGACCGGACTCCGGATCTGTCAAAGCAATTTGCCATTCCCTGCGATACGGTACTCTTTTCCGTCGGTTTGATTCCGGAAATGGAACTGGCAAGAAAGCTGGGAATAAAAGAAAATCCGGCAACCGGCGGAGCATTTGTCAACTCTGCAAACATGACCAGCATCCCCGGGGTATTCTCTGCGGGAAATGTCCTGCATGTCCATGATCTGGTTGACTTTGCCGCTGAAGAAGCAGAATACGCAGGCAAGAGCATGATCGATTACCTCATGGGCGTGCGGAACAATGTTGAATATGCAGCCGGAGTTGAAAAAAATCTGAAATATGTCGTTCCCAACCGCTTTATCCCCGGTAAAGAGTGCCGTTTTCTCTTCCGCCCGACAACAGTTACCGACAAGGCGGTTTTGAAAGCAAACGTCGGCGGTGAAACGGTCTGGGAGAAAAAACTGCTCTTTGTCCGTCCGGCAGAGATGATCATTGCCCGGATTCCCGCAGAGACTCTGACCGGAGACGTTTCATTTGAATTGGAGGATTTGGAAAATGCGTGAATTGATCTGCATATCATGCCCGCAAGGATGCCGTCTGCAAGCGGAACTTTCCGGTGATTCATGGTTGATCACCGGCAACTGCTGCCCCCGGGGAGAAGCCTACGCCAGACAGGAATTGACCGATCCGCGCCGTATGGTCACAGCGGTAATGCCCTGCGATGATCCGGCTCACCCCTTTGTGGCAGTCCGCACTACTGCCCCCTGCCCCAAAGCGATGATCCCCGGA
>JAZUPS010000014.1:0-52208 GCA_045605305.1 Victivallaceae bacterium | reverse complement strand
GGTACAAGCTCTTTTCCTCTTCGGCGCTCAGTTTCTTTTCCAATTCCGCGTGTTCCCGGAAGAGATATTCGCTTTTTTCCACCTCTCTGGCGAATTTTTCCTCAACTTCACTTTTAGCATCGAAAAGTTGGGAATTTTTTTCTGTTTCTACTGCCAGTTTCTTTTCCAATTCCGCGTGTTCCCGGGAAAGAGAGAGATTTTTTTCCACTTCACCGGCAAGATTTTTTTCCAATGTATTGCACTTATCAAAAAGATATTCGCTTTTGGCACTTTCTGAAATCAACTTTTCATCCAGACCGCTGCACCGCTCATAGAGGTAGTCGCTTTTGGCAGATTCTTTATTCAATGCCTGCTCTTTTTCCGCCAGCATGGAACGCTGATTTTCACATTCAGCATACTTTTTTTCAAATTCTCCCCGCAAACCGAATTGATTGACAACGGCTTCATCATCAATCACATAACCGCGCTTGCTGTCCCAGGCGGCATCAAGATAAAAACTTGAGGCAAGTTCCGGAAGTTTCCGGGCAGATGCCAGTACCAGAGAGTATTGCGCCTGAACCAGATTGACATGCTTGACCACCTGTTTTTGCTGATTTTGGACATAGAAGAACGGCACTCCGTCAGCAGTTATCACCGAATTGTAAAAGGCATCCTGATTGTAAAACCGCAATTCGGGAAAGAAATCTTTGAGCAGAGTTTGCAATTCATCGGCTTCCAGCTCTGTGATATGGTACTCGTTTTCTCCCTGATTACGCTGACGGAAAGGGGTTTTATTGGGAGATGAAAGTATGAGTATGCCGTCATCTTTCAGCACCCGGCGGATCTCGCTGAGAAATTTCCGGTGATCCGGCAGATGTTCAATGGTCTCAAAAGATACCACCCGGTCAAAACTTTTGTCGGCAAAGGGCATCTGCAAGGCACTGCCATTGACATAGGCAAGTTTGCTGCTGCCGTACTTCTCATTGGCATTATCCACCGCCTCTGAGCAAAGATCCAGACCGGTAACTTTTGCCGCTTTTTCCGCAAGGATGTTGGAACCGTAACCTTCACCGCTTGCGGCATCCAGCACCGAGCAGCCGACACACAACGATGCCGCCGCATGGTAACGGTGAAAACTTTCTATTTCTGTTATCCGGCTGGTGCCGGGATAAAATCTTTCATCTGCACCCATATCTGCAACTTTCAATTTTCCGCTTTGGCAAGAGCGATCCTTTTCATCGGTATGCCCACAAGCACACCGGTTTTGCCATGATACAAACTGGTGATGGTCAAACAGTTGTGGAACCATTGATGCTGAACATGTTCATCCTGTGTCCCGTCGGCGATGGCGGCATGGAGTGAATATTCCCCGGAAGGCAGCCGGGGCATTTCAAACTCAAAAATCGCATTCAGCACTTCTCCGGCTTTCATCGGCACAGGATTGTGCTGATACAATTCAAAGGTATTGTCACCGAAGAGGTTCTCGCCGCGGGCGTTGCGGATGGCAAACCCGACGATGGGAGAGACCATATCTTCGAGAATATCGATTTCAAAGGTCAACTGTACCTTTTCTCCCCCCGAAGCGGCACGGAGGATGTTGCCTTCCTCATCCCGGAAAGAGATCTGTTTCATTCTGGCACCGCCTTTGCCGAAAGAGGGGGCATTTTCATCAAAATCGAAGAATTTGTACGCCGGAACTGCCACGGGATTTGCTTCCCATATTTCAGCCCGGATATCCTCGGAACGGCTTTCGGTTTTCTCCGCTTTTCCCGCTGTTTCATCAGCCGCCGGAACTTCACTCTGACTTTGAGTGTAGGCATCAGAGGAGCTTTCGTAACAGTAAGCCAGATAGTTGTCGGTGATCTCTTTGGGGTCTCCGTCAGCTTCGATCCTGCCGTCTTTCAGCCAGATCGCTCTGCCGCAGAGGTCGCGTACCGAAGCAATATCGTGAGTGACCAGAATGACGGTATGTTCTTTGATAAAGTTCCGCAAAAAGGCATAACACTTCTGCACGAATGCCACGTCGCCCACAGCCAGAGCTTCATCTACGATGAGGATGTCAGCATCGATATGCGCCGCCACGGCAAAAGCCAGACGCATCGCCATACCGGAAGAGTAGGTTTTGACCGGCTGAGTGATGGCATCCCCGATGTCGGCAAAGTCGGTAATCTGCTGATAACGCTCCTTGATCTGCTGGTTATTCAGCCCCAGAATGGCGCCGTACATGTAGATATTTTCCTCGCCGGTAAATTCCGGATTGAATCCGCTGCCGAGTTCAAGGAGAGCGGCGATCTTTCCTTTGATCTCAACCTTTCCGCAAGTGGGATAAAGGGTTTCCGCCAAGACCTGCAGGAGGGTGCTTTTCCCGGCACCGTTGCGACCGATGATACCGATACATTCACCTTTTTTCACCGTGAATGAGACATCGTGGAGGGCGTAGAACTCCTTGAAAAATTGAATATGCCCCATGCAGAGGGTCTGAAAAAGACGGTAATGGGGGTAGCGGTAGATCTCATATCTTTTGGAGAGATGCTCGACATTGACAATGATTTCAGAGGACATCGCTGAACCCCCGTTTAGTTTTGTTGAACCAGATGAGTCCGAGGATTAAAGCCGCAATGCCCAAGCCGTATGAAACCAGCCACGAAGAGGCATCCGGCAGAGTGTATTCCATTCCTTTGCAGCCGTTGAAAAGGACGCCGCGGTTAAGTTCGATGAACCATACCATAGGGTTGTACTGCAGCATTTCGCGGAAATTTTCCGGCAGACTTCCCAGACGGTAAAAGACGGGAGAGAGGAAGAAGAGCATTTGCAGGATAATGGTGATCAAATACTGCAGATCGCGGAAATATACTCCGAGGGAGGCGACAAAAAATGAGACTCCGGCGGAGAACATGATCAACGGCAGCAGTGAGACCGGCAGCAGCAGCCAGCTGATGCTTGCGTGATGGAACTGCCAGATCACACAGCCGAAAAGCAGAATAATACTGGGGATGGAGAGCAAAGCGGTACTTAAAACCTGGGAAAAAGGCAGAAAAAGCAGCGGAAAGCGGACTTTTTTGACATAATTGACATTGCTTACTATGCAACAACTTGATACAGAAACGCTTTCGCTGAAAATATTGTAAAATGTCATGCCGGAAAAGAGCGCTACTGCGAAAAGCATTTTGTTTTCACCGACGTCAACACCCCAGCGTGACTTGAAAAAATTACCGAATACGATAGTGTAGACCACCAGCATCAGCAACGGAATGAGGAAGCTCCAAATCCATCCTAAAAAACTTCCTTTGAACCGCAACTGAATATTCCGCATGATCATCTGTCTCAGCAGAAACCAATCATTGACGTTCATAAAAAAACCCTTGTATTGCAAAATTCTGATTTTCCCACCCTTGAAAATCAAAATTCTCATTCAGTGCCTGAAATATACCATCATCCAACTATAATATACAGCATCCGAATAATAAATGCAATAGTTCGGATACGAAAAACAATGATATTCCTCTTTTGCTATTGGATGAAACGGTAATATTCAGAGATTTTTTTCATCCATTTCTGCCGCATTTCAGGAGATATTTTTTCCAGCTTTTCCGCCAAGCCGTTTTCCTGGGTGAAGTGTATATCTTTGCCTTGAGCGGCAACTCTTTCAAATTCACCGGGGGTGGGGAAAAAGAGGGAGTTGCCGAGAAAATAGTTTTTTTCATCGTGAATGTTGAGCAGATCCAGAACTGTCGGTGCCAGAGCCAGACTGTTGCGCAGTTTGGCATCGATCACCTGTGCGGGGAAGGTTTTATGATGGATGAAAAGAGGGATTTTGCCGATGAAGTAGGGGGTGTTGATATTGAAGATTTTGCGAGCTTCCGGGATCGGATAGATCGCATGATCGCTGGTCAGTATGAGGATCGTATTTTCATAATATTTGGAGTTCTTGAACTTTTTGAAAAATTCACCGAACCAGTGATCCTGATTGTGGAATTTATTGAGCAGAGCTTCAGAGCCGTCTTTGAAACAGATATCCGGACTGTTGAAGCCGTGATGAGTTCCCAGAATGTAAGCAGACAGCATGAAAGGCTGATTTGATTTACCTTGTTTTTCCAGTTCATTCCAGAGGAAATCGTATATTTGTCTGTCGGTCAGCATTATTTCGCCGGGAAGATGGTCTGTGGAGTGCAGGATTTTTTGAAATCCGGCAGCTTGTGCCATTATCCCGATTTTTACATTCAGTTCGTGGGGAGAGATAAAGACAGTCCGGTAATTGTGTTTATTCAAAATCGTCGGCAAGGTGGGGAAGTCGGGGGGATTTTCTTTCAATTTGCGCGATATTTGTGCCGCATTCAAGTCGCTGTACTGCGGCAGATTGATCGCCTGAACTCCTCCCATCATGGGATAACCGCTGATCAGCTGACCTCTTATGCCGCGGAAAGTGGCAGCGGTATGATTGAAATAATTGACAAAGGATATCGATGTTTTCTGCAAATCGGCAATGTTCGGGGTCAATTCCGGGGAAATACATTCAAAACTCATTCCTTCGGCAAAGAGCAGGATGATATTTTTCCCCGAACTTTTCAAGTTGTCACTGATGCCGGAGTTTCGGATATTTTCTTTGAAATAGAGTTCGCCTTTGGTCAAATCCGCCGGAGGCGCCTGAATGAGCATCATGATTTTGCTCAGAGATTCTCCCATATTGAAAACCGGGAGTCCCAGGAGGATCTCAGCGATGATAAACAAGAGAAGCACAACATATTTTACCGCATTTTTCGCCCGGGAAAATGGTTTTATCACCATATCCGGGATGAATAACAGCAGTATCCATGCCAGAAGCAGATGCAATTTTAATTTGAATTCCCATGAAAGCAATCTGGATTCCCGCAGATTCAGCAGAGTTTCAGTTTCGATAAATTTGCCGGTGGCAAAGAGGTTCACTATCTGCAATGCACAGATTATCAGCAGGATAAAGAGCAGAATTTTTATTTTCCACTTGAAAAGGCGCAACATGACCACCAGAAAAATCATCTCTGCCAGCAGCAGCGGGAAAAGTTTCATATCTGAGGCGCAAACCAATATCGCTGTTGCCAGTTTCAATACTCCGGTGGTGATCAGTGCCGCTTTTGCATGACGGTTAAAAAAATCATATATGCGTTTTGCCGGAGAACGCAAATAATTGCCGATAGCCGGGAAAAAAGGGAAAAAGCACAAGATGCCCAAAAGGATGAATATCCAGAGGATAATGTCGCTGTGGACAGCTCCTTTGCCGGTGACGATATTATTCAGCTTCAGGACAAGATAGGGGTCATAAGTTCCGGCAATTACTGCCAGACGTCCGATATTGGTGGAATTTATGATCAGATCATTGGTTTGAACGACCATCAAATCTGCCGGACCGATAAATTCATTACCGTTGATTTCGATCCCGTGAAAAATCACATCTCCCGGGCCGTCATGATTTATATCCAGACGCAAATGGCGCATTTTATGCACTGGTAACTTGAAGACAACTTCCTGCGGTTTATTGGGATGCAGATGGGCGGAGTTGACAAATTTATCTGCCTGCCAGCGGGTGCCGAGATAAAATTCCTGATAAAATGCGGCAATGCTTCCGCCTTTGGACATTTCAGCAAAGAAGCGCACTTCAATTTCGTAATTTATCACCTTGAAAGTGATAAAAGCCAATATGCAGTTTACGATCAGCAAAGCGAGGGTCAGGGAGATTTTTTTCTTGGTTGAATCAGATATATTTTTCATTTTTGCACTGTCATCCATTCATGTATCCGGAAATTTCTGTTGCGTTCTTGAAAATGATGTTCTGCCGGAGTAAACCGGGGTAAAACCGGCTGCGGCAGTCTGCCACACACAAAACCGTCTATTAAAGTAGCACGGATTCATGATTTTTCAATCATCTTTGCTGCCGCAGAAGTGAAAATATCATGAATTTGCACGGCAATCCCAATTTGAAATCCCTCTTGCGATTCCTGGAATTTATACGGATTTTTATCTCTTTTTGCCGGACTTTTTCTTTTGTCCCTTGAAAATATCAAAAAAAGTGCTATTATAAATAAAAGTATTGCGTGTGGGCAAAAGGGGCAGTAAGAGTCCCCCCTTTTTTGTTTTGATTGTTGTTTTTTTATCCAGTAGATTTGCAGAAGGAACATTTATGGCAGAATACAAAAATATCAAGGTGTCTTCCGGCGGTTTGAGAGGTTTCGGTGTGAACGACAGAATTTCCGGAATAACTGTTTTGCAAAGCGGCATAGTAACTTTTTCAAGTTCATTCGTTTTTGATGCCGACATCGACGGCGGCTATGCTGAAGCCAGAAAAGGAACTCAAATCACCCGGGTGAATGTTATCAGCGGCGGTATTTTGAAGGTGGTGAGTGCCACTGTTTCCAGCTCTGTGTTGATCGGTGAGGTCTCCGATGGTCATGCAGTGAGCAAAAAGGCAGGTCATCAGATGCTTTCTGCCGGGGCAAAGGCTTACGATACGATCGTCTCATCCGGCGGCAATCAGGCGGTCTGTTCCGGTGCGTTTGCTTACGATACGGAAATTTATTCTTACGGTCAGCAGCATGTTCAAAAAGGTGCGGTAGCTTCCGGAGTGATCATGCATTCCGGTATTGCCCCATGGAGCGCGGCTTATCATCTGGTCGAGGGTGTCGCTTACGACACTGTGGTATATGCCTACGGCGACCATTATGTGCGGCACGGCGGAGTAACTTATCGCTCGGAAATTTATGATAAAGCATGGCAGACTGTCGGCAATGGCGGTGTCGCTTCCGGTACGACGATTTACTCCGGCGGTCTGCAGGGCATGTATGGTGCCGGGAACGGTTACGGCAAAGGTTGCGCCTACGATACTGTCATCAGTTCCGGCGGTATGCAGGCTGTGGAAAGCGGTTATGCAGAGCGTACCACCGCCATTTATGGAGTTCAGGAGGTGTGGGATCTCGGTTCGGCTCTGAGCAGTTATATCTCTGCCGGAACTCAAATCGTTGCCGGTTATGCTGAAAAAAATTATGTTTATTCCAACGGCGTGCAGAGAGTTGTTTCCAGTGCTTTCGATAGTGATAAAAAAGGTGTGGCGGAATCGACCGGTTACGCAGTTTCCAACACCTTTTCCAATGCCAAACAGTACGTTGTTGATGGAATTGCTTTGTACAACTCTTTTCAAGGCGGTTCGCAAACTGTTCAGGGTGGTTCAGCGGTTTCCAATACCTTGAGCGGTGCAGATCAATGGATCGCCGGAGGGGTGGCTTTATCCAACACTCTTTCCGGGGGTAAACAGGTCATTCAGGGCGGTTCGGCGATTTCCAATACCCTGAATGGGGTTACTCAAATCATTTACAACGGCAAGGTTCAGAATTCTCTTCTCAGCTCCGGAGCGCAAACGATTTTTGCCGGTTCTGCGGTCTCCAATACTCTGGTCAGTGCCAATCAATCAGTTTCCGGCGGAGTTGTTTTATCCAATACCCTCTATGCCGGAGCTCAATCTGTCAACGGCGGTGAGGCGGTAAACAACGATCTTCACTATGCCAATCAGACTGTCTGGAATGGCTTTGCTTCCAATACCGTAATGGTCGGCGGTGTGCAGAAGATTGTTTCCGGATATGTCAAAGATACGGTGATCACCAATGGCAGTCAGTTGGTTCAGCAGGGAACATCCGCCTTTAATACGACCGTAAACGGCGGTTATGTCAAGCTGTACAACAGTTCTCTGGCATCCGGCACCATTTTGAGCGGCAATACCAAAATGGAGGTTTATGGAGGCATTGTAAAAGATCTTGTGCTGAATACCGGCACGGTATGTGATTTCTGGCAGAAGAGCAAAGGTTCAGGCGTGATCACTGTCGCCGGAAAACTTTCAATACATGATGGTTCGCTTGACGGGGATGTGTTGTTCCGGGTTAATGGCGATCAGGCGGCAGATTACATGCTGGATCGTTATGATGCCGCTGCCGACTATGCGGTTTCCGTTTCAAAATACGCCGGGAACGGCACTTATACCCTGATCGGCAATGCAAGCTCCTGGAATGAAAACTTCACCATTTACGCGGGTGACCAATCTTTCGGTACGCTGAAACTGGATCAGACCGTCACCCGGGGCAACCGGAGTTATACGCTGAAACTGGAGGGAAATTCACTGAAATTGACCATTGCCGGAAGAAACGCCGCCGGATACAGCTCCGACATCAATGGTGACCACTTCGCCGATCTGCTGATGGCGCACACCAAACAGGGTTTTGCCGGAGCGTGGAAGATCGGTGAAGATCAGAAAGCCTCCTGGGGCGACCTGAGCAACCTCAGCGGCGCATGGAAGATTTTTGCCATGGGCAACACCGCTAACGACAGTTTCAATGACATCTATCTTTACGATGAAAAAGCCAACAAAATCGGCGCATGGGTCGTCGGTTCGGGGGGCAAAGTCACCGGTTGGAAAGATGTTGCCGCGGTAAATGCCAATATGGACGTTCTCGGTCTGGGCGACTTTGACGGCGACAGAATTTCCGACCTTCTTCTGCGTTCCGGCACCGGAGACATCGGTTTCCTTTCCGCCGGGAAAAAGTGGCAGTACCTCAAAGGCGTGGGCGAAGAGTGGACGATCGGTGCCATCGGCGACTTCGACGGCGACGGCAGAGATGATCTGGCGCTCGCTCACGATGCCGGTTTTGCCGGATGTTTCCTGACCAATGCCGACGGTACCGTGCGCTGGAGCAACCTGGATAAGCTCAATGGTTCGGAAATTGCCGGAGCCGGGGACTTCAACGGCGACGGCGTGGATGACGTCCTGCTGAAAAAAGGTGACTTTTACGGCGCATGGATCGTGGAAGAGGGCAACGCCAAATCGTGGATGAGTTTGGGAACGCTCAAAGCTGGAAACAGCGTGGAACAGATCGCCGACTTCAATGGTGACGGCGTGGATGATCTGCGGGTGCGTACCGCTTCCGGCGACCTCGGAGTATTGTGCGTCAACGGCGCAAACTCCCTTGAGTGGCACTACTACGGCTCGGTCGGTTCAGAGTGGGATACCTCCCTTGCGGCAACGGTGTAATCTATCGGATTGGAAATCATGTCAGAAAAATGTAAATCTATTTTAGTAACCGGAGCCAATGGGTACATCGGGTCCCATGTGGTTGATGCATTGCTTGAATGCGGAGCAAAAGTTATTGCTGCGGATATTTCCATGGAGTTTGTTGACCCGGCGGCGGTGCAGTTTGCCGGGGATATATTCAACACTCCGGTGGCAGATATTCTTCAGGGCGAAAAGGCCGATGCCTGTCTTCACCTGGCATGGCGGGCGGGATTTCAACATGCTTCTCCGTTGCACATGGAGATGCTTTCTGCTCATTACTCTTTTCTGACCCGAATCGCCGATCATGGTATCAGGCAGCTGGCGGTAATGGGCAGTATGCACGAGGTGGGATACTTTGAAGGGGCGATAGATGAAAATACCCCCTGCAGTCCACTTTCCCTTTACGGGATTGCCAAAAACGCTTTGCGGCAGTCAACGGAATTGTTATGCCGGGAGAGAGATATGATTTTTCAATGGCTGCGCGGTTACTACATCCTCGGGGATGATTCCCGGAACAACTCCGTCTTTGCCAAGGTCATTGAAGCGGCAAAAGCGGGCAAAAAGGAGTTTCCTTTCGTTTCCGGGAAGAAGCGCTATGATTTTATCAGCATTGATTCTCTTGCCGTTCAAATCGCGGCAGTTCTGATGCAGGATAAGGTCAATGGGGTGATAAATTGCTGTTCCGGCAAAGCTGAGGCGATCGGCACGGTGATGGAAGAGTTCATTTCCCGCAACGATTTGGATATTGCCTTGAAGTATGGAGCTTTTCCGGATCGCGCCTATGACTCTCCGGCGGTCTGGGGGGATGACAGTAAGATCCGGATGATTATGAACGCACAGGAAATGTAATGAAACGGCTTTCGATTTTTTTCTTTTTTGACGGATCAGGTATTGTTGATCGTTATGTGGATTATTTTTTAAGTGAGTTGAAAAAAAATTCCGATCATTTACTGGTGGTTTGCAACGGTGAATTGAATGATGAAGGCAGAGAAAAATTAGAGAAAATTGCCGATGAACTGTTGGTGCGGGAGAACTCCGGATTTGATATTTGGGCATACAAGACCGGACTGGCTCACCTGACATGGGAAAAAATTTCTGAATACGACGAGCTTGTACTGTGCAATTTTACAGTATTCGGTCCCCTTTATCCCTTTGAAGAGATGTTTTCCGAGATGGATAAGCGGGAGTTGGATTTCTGGGGGATCACCAAGTTCAACAAAGTGGATTATGATCCCTTCGGTACGATCTCCTACAATTATATTCCGGAGCATTTGCAATCCAATTTTATTGCTGTCCGCAAAAAGCTCTTTATGAGCCGGGAGTATCAGGATTTCTGGGAAAAGATGACTCCGGTGGTCAACTACAACGAGGCAGTTGGCAAGTATGAGGCGATATTCACCAAAAAGTTTGCGGATCTCGGTTACAAATGGGATACATTTGTGCCGATGGATGATTTGGAAGCGACTGCGACTCAGCCCTTGCTGATGTGTGCGCTGGAATTGATCAAAAACCGGCGCTGTCCCATCGTCAAACGGCGGATGTTTTTTCAGAATCACTTTGATATACTTTCGGAAATTGATGGCAGCAACTGCCGTAAAACACTGGAGTATATCGAAAAAAACTGCAATTATGATACCGGTATGATCTGGGAGAATTTGCTGCGGACGACCCATTTGGCAGACCTCAAGTGCGCAATGAATATGAATTATATTCTGCCTGTGGAAATCTGCAAAGAGCCGTCAAACAGTAAAGTTGCGGTCATTTTCCATCTTTACTTCAAAGATCAGACAGCGTATTGCCGGGATTATCTGGCAAATCTGCCGGAAAAAACTGATTTTTACATTGCAGTTTCTTCTGAAGAGAGCAAACGCGAGGTGGAAAAGAGTTTCAGTGAAATCGTTACCGGCAAACTTACCGTCAGGGTAACGCAGAACCGGGGACGGGATTTGGGAACATTGCTGATCGAGTTCAAGGATGTTGTACCGGATTATGACTATATCTGTTTTGCTCATGACAAAAAGGCTGGTCAGGTCAAACCGCAATCCATCGGGCTTTGTTTCAGAGATAAATGTTTTGAAAATACTCTCGGGTCAAAAGAGTATGTGCAGAATATTATCCGGACATTTGATGAAAATCCCTGTCTCGGCATGTTGATGCCGCCGCCGCCGAATCACGGTCCATATTACTTCACACTGAAAGATTCCTGGTCGATGAACTTTCAGCAGACGGTGGAATTGGCAAAAAAATTGAAATTGAATGTACCGATCTCACCGTTGAAGATGCCGGTTGCTCCCCTGGGGTCATTTTTCTGGTTCCGTTCTGCAGCATACAAAACGATGCTTTCCTACCCGTGGAGTTATGATGATTTCCCGCCGGAACCGATTGCGGATGACGGCACGATACTGCATGCAATGGAAAGATTGCGGCCATTTGCGGTTCAGCATGACGGATTTTATTCTGCATGGGTGATGTGTGATGATTACGCGCGCTGTGAGTATGGGAATATGGTTTTCATGCTCAGTGAAGCGCTCCGTGCCTGTGACGCCCGCGGCGGAAATTTCCATAATGTGATACAGGATATGCAGGAAGTTTACAATAAAGTTCCGCTGTTCAGCCGTCAATGGTTCAAGGTGATGGCACAGCGGCATGTGCCGACGTTTCTGCATCCATTGTGTAAATTTCTGTATAACATTTGCAGTAAGCTGCTGAAAATTTTCAGACGATAGTTGCGGGGTGATTTATGAGTAACGGTATTTCTGAGTCTCAAGCTGACAAAGTTCTTTTCACTCCGGAAGAAAAAGAGGCA
This sequence comes from Victivallaceae bacterium, assembly GCA_045605305.1. GTDB lineage: Bacteria > Verrucomicrobiota > Lentisphaeria > Victivallales > Victivallaceae > UBA1784. The sequence goes on along the minus strand of JAZUPS010000014.1, from coordinate 40,359 downwards.
TTGTTTATGTTTCAGCAGAATAAAATTCGTGACTTGAATTTTATGAACCGGCTGCTTTATTATGAGAACCGGATACAGATTGGTCATATCAAATCTCAGAATATGCAGATGGATGCTCTGGTTGAAAAGATAAATGAGCTTCAACGAGAGTTGGATAGGAAGAGCGGAGGAGGATCTTTTTTCAAAAGACTTCAGGCAAAAATTTTCCGGTTGTACGATAATCTGTTGGGATATTCCGTTGCCGGAGAGTATCGGCGCTGGAAGTTTTATCAGGCAGTAAGAGATGAAAATACTGTTTTTTCAAACCGTTTTTTTTCCTTTCTTGCTCAGGAAAAGGTTTTGGGAAAACTTTTTGACCGGGAAGATAATGGCTTGCGTATTCCGGCAGATATGCCGAAAACATCAGTTGTTTTGCAAACCTGCGGTTCTGCGGCAAAGGTGATACGTTTTCTGGAAATATTTTTCCTTCAGCCGCCGACAGTACCGTTTGAAATAGTTATTTCAGGTAAAAAAGCGGATAAACTGTCCAAAATTGCCAAATTTTATCCGGGAGTCCGTTTGTTGCCGGAAATGGATAAAAGGGAACTTGAAACACAAATATCCGGTGAATATCTTCTTTTTGTGAATGATGATTTTGCTCTGGTTCCCGGTGCAGTTGATGAATTGTCAGGTGCCATTTTCCGCCGGAAAGATGCGGATGCCGTCGGCGGTCAGGTGTTTCACGGAACCAACGGCAAACTTTTGGAAAGCGGCACGATACTGTGCCGGAATGGAGAATTTATCCGGCAGGGATTTGAGGAAGATCCCAAAGATTCCAGTATCAGCTTTTTCCGTGAATGTGATTGCTATTCTCATCCGGTTTTTATTACGCGCAGAAATGTTTTTGCGGATGCTCCGGAGTCGGACAGCGTGAAATTCACAGCCGGTATAGCGCTTGACGGGAAGAAAAATTTTGTCATGCCGCTGGCAAAAATCATGTTTTTCGGTGCTGAAAACGGGCTGGAACTGTCTGATGTGCCGGAGGAAACGAAATTATCAAACGCCCATTGGCAGAGCCGGGAAGAGTGGGAAAACGGAAGTAAATTTTCCAAACCGGCGGTTCTTTATATTGATGCTGAAATTCCTCAGCCGGATCGCGGTTCCGGGGGGATGGATGTGATCTTTTTCGTGGAATATATGCTTAAACGTGGTTATCACGTCCTGTTTTTCGGTGAAAACACTCCGAAATTCATTCCGAAATACACTCCGATGCTGCAGCGTTTAGGGGTGGAGTGCTTTACCGCAGGAGAAGTGGCATTCCGGGGGTATCTGGAAAATTACGGTAAATATTTTTCTTTTGCCTTTGTTTCCCGGGTCTATCAAGCAAAAAGTTTTGACAGTATGATCCGGTGTCATTTGCCTCAGGCGGCGTATATTTTCAACACCGTAGATCTTCATTTTGTCCGGGAAAAACTTGAGGCACAGCTCAATAACTCCGAATCAGATTATCTTCATGCGGCAATGACAGAGCAACTGGAATTATCTGTCATGGCGCGTTCCGATGCGGTGATCGTGATCAGTTCCGATGAGAAAAAGATGCTGGAAAATGATTATGGTATAACTGATTGTACCCATATCCCGCAGGCACGGGAGATCATGGGGAGAAAAAATTGTCTTGCCGATCGGCACTCCATGGTCTTTATCGGCAGTGCCCATCAGCCTAATGTGGATGCAGTCAGGTATTATGCGGAAGAGATTTTGCCGCTGCTTAAAGCTGATGGACTTGATGGCAGCTTGACGGTAATCGGTGAGGCTTTGCGCAATACCATAATGACCAGTGAAGGTATGGAGGCGGTCATCAACGCGCCGGAAATAAAGTTTGTCGGTTTTGTGGAAGAGCTTGGAGATTATCTTGATTCTGCCAGAATAACCATAGCTCCGTTGCGCTATGGCGCCGGAACCAAAGGCAAGGTCGCTTCAAGTATGGCGTATGGAGTGCCGTGTGTAAGCAGTAATTTCGGTACAGAAGGAACGGGGATGACCGATGGTGAGAATATTCTGATCGCCAGAACTCCCAGGGAGTTTGCTGAAAAAATTTCCGCTTTGATGAGAGATGATCTTTTGTGGCAGAAAATTTCTGATGGCGGACTGCGTTTTCTGGAAGATAATTATGCCACCGGAACGGTCGAAAAGAAGATGGATGAATTATTTGCCAAAGCAAAGGAAAATATGCTTTTACGACAAAAGGATATTATCCCGTTGACCCGGGAAAATTTTGATGAAATCATCAGAAACAGGAGCGATTCCGGCAATTTTGAGCCGGTATTCGCGTGGAACAATGCTGCGGTATTTTGGGAAAGTAATGACGTTTCGCCGGAATTTGCCGCCTGTCACCCGAAGTTGAAAAACGGAACAAATATTCTCTTGGAAAAAGAGCGCTTCAATTACATTATTCTTTCTGCGAAACCGGAAAATAGTGACCGGAGGGAGTTGTCTGTTTCTCATGCTTTTGATCTGCTTTTTGACGGAGGAAAGATTTATCTCCCGGCGGCAGCTGTGCCGGAGGATAAAGCGCGTTTCTTCGATCTGGTGGAAAACAAGCTGAATATTCAGTATGCGGAATATTCATTTTCATTACATTCAATCATATTTTCCAAAGTTATTCCGAATTGACATCGGAGCTGCCGTAGTGTTTCTCTCTGCGGCTCTTCGGGTGTCACAGCTTGAGCGGCATTTTTTTCATTTCTGCGTGAAAAGAAAAATTTTTAAAAATTTTATCAGGATTGTAAAATAATTAGGAATCCCGTATCGTTATAGGGTTGAAAGCATCTGAGAAGGATGCGGCAAACAGTCAAACTTCAAACGAAAGGGAAAGAAAATGAAAAAGACTGCCAAAGTTATGATGATCGCCGCTGTGATGATTATGGGAACTGCCGTTTTTGCCGGACCTCATCACCGGGTGGAAAGATGCAACCCCTTCGGCTGGATCGCTGAGATCTTCCGTCCGAAACATCACCACCACGCTCCGGCTCCCAAGTTCCGGAAACCGGAAGTGCCAAAACGGCACAAACAGGTCAAACACAAACCTGCCAAGCCCCAGCACCGTCCGGCAAAACCTGTCCACCATCGCGGAAGGTAACTCAAAAAGTCTCCATCCGGTACGGCAGAGAGTTGATAAATTCTCTGCCGTAATATTTTTTTATGATCCGGGAATCCAGTACTGCGATTTTTCCCCGGTCACTGCGGGTGCGGATCAATCTGCCTGCACCCTGACGGAACTTCAGCACCGCTTCGGGCAGAGAATAGTTGGCAAAGGAGCTTTTGCCTGCCGTTTCGATCCGCTCCATCCGTGCTGCCACCAGCGGAGTGCCGATGGAGGCAAAGGGCAGGCGGGTAATGATCACCAGCGTCAATCTCTCTCCCGGAACATCGACCCCCGTCCAGAAGCTGTCGGTTCCGAAAAGCACCGCATGGTCGGTCGTCTGGAACTTTTTCAGCATCTCCGAGCGGTTGAGTCCCTCTCCCTGAACCAGCAGGGGCAATCCCTGCAAAGCCAGCTCTTCTTCCAGCATTTGCGTGCAATATTTCATGCTCTGATAACTGGTGAAAAGCACAAAGGCACTCCCCTGATTATCCTTCACCAGTTTGCCGATGTTTTCCGCCAGCAGCGGCAGATAATCCGGTGAAGATGGTTCGGGCATATCCGCTTTTACCAGCAGTTGAGCCTGTTCCGGGGAGAATGGGGAATCCAGAAGCGACAGCTCCCCGCCGGCAAAACCTGTCCGGCTGAGAAAGTAATCAAATTTTCCCGCCACGGTCATGGTGGCACTGCAGAGCATCACCGGAAAATTGCCGTTGAAAAGGATATTGCCCAGCAATTCGGCAACATTCAGCGGTGAAGCGTAACAGGTGACTGATTCCGACTCCTTTTCCACATAATATACCGCATCATCCATCAATCGCTGGGCGAATGTCTGGATGCTGTCTGCGAAGCTCCGGCACCTTTCCGCACTGGAAACGAACTCGGTCTTCCACGCCTCTTCTTCTATCTCTTCTGCGGCATCATCCAGACCCGAAGCAAGTTTCCGGAGAATGGTCAGCAGCAGTTCCGGAATGGTATCGGGGTTATTCTCATTCATCCGCAAAGATGAAGTGTTGTTTTTGGCAAGCAGGTCATGGTAAGGGTTGAAAAATCCGTAAACCTCATCCCGGCACTGCTGGGCAAGGGCGCGCATTTCCAGCATATTGCTCCCCGGGCGCATCAGAAGTCCTTTGGCGCGCTCCGGATTGTAGAGCCGGTTGAGCAGACTGAGCAGCGCCGGACGGGAAACATGTACTCCCAGATGGGCGGCGGCGCTGTTTTCCAGAGTGTGTGCCTCATCGATCATCACCGCTCCGTAATCCGGGAGCAAAGTACCCCCGTTGCCATTTTCCTGCCGGATGGCAAGGTCGGTGAGAAAGAGGGCATGATTGGCAACTACTATATCCGCCTCATCCCATTTGCGCCGGGCGCGGTAGTAGAAACAATTCCGGTAAAATTCGCACTTGCTCCCGGCGCAGTTGCCGCTTTCACTGCAAACCAGATGCCAGATGCGGCTGTTATCCCGGACTCCGTTGAGATAGTTGTCATCTCTGCCGTTATTCAAATCATCCAGAACTCTCTGAGTTTCCAGCACCATCACCGGGGCGGGCAGAAGCATATCCCGCTGTTCGCCGGAAAGCATCGCCAGACGGCGGCGGCAGAGGTAGTTTCCCCTGCCTTTGGCAAGGGCGATGCGGAAATCCAGACCGGTAAGCTCCTTGAGAAAAGGCAGATCTTTTTCTATCAGCTGGTGCTGAAGGTTGATGGTTTCCGTTGAGATCAGCGCCGGACGGCGGCTGGCGAGGGCGTAATGGAGCATCGGAAGCAGGTAGGCGAAACTTTTGCCTACTCCGGTAGGTGCTTCGATACAGGCATTTTTTCCCTCTTTGAGCGCGCTGGCGATAGTCAGGGCCATTGCCAGCTGCTGGGGGCGTTCCTCGCAGGGCATCCCGTTGACTGCGCTTGCCTGATAGAGGGTGCCGCCGGGGGAAAAGAACTCCATGCAGGATTCTTCCAGATCGGCGTTGCATCCGGAAGACAACTCATACTCCACGGCAAATTCATCGATGTTGAATGAATCCTCTGCCGCGCTGTTAAAGACATCGAGGATCATCAGCGGCGCTCCAGAAAGTTCCGGATCTCCTGCCGGAAGGAATCCAGTTTGCTATCCGGCAGACGGAGCAGTTCGCCCACCCGCCGCAGGAGCCGGGAGGCGTGATTTTCCCTGCCGCTGTTCAAATCGGCGGCACTGCGGGTGATTTCTGCGGAAATTTCTTTTCCGGCGCTGCCGCGGTAACGGCCGTCGATCATAATATCCCGGCAGGGGACGAGGGATATTTTCAAGGTCAGCAGCTCTTCGCTCCACCCGGCGAATTCTCCCAGATTTCCGGCAAAAGTTACCGCTTCAGCGCAGAAGCGGGCGAAACGTTCCATGGAAAGATCCTCCTCTGCCGGATATTTAAAGTAACAGAATAAGCCATTATCGAAAAACTGCCACAACATCGGTTTATCCTGAGCCAGATAACGGTAGGAACCGGGAGTCTTTTTTCCGGAAACTGCCTCATCTTTGGAGAGGAACTCCGGCTGACTGCAGGGGAAGAGCGCTTTTTGCATCATTTCCGGCAAATCTTCCCGGTCAGAGAAGAATGGTTCTTCGGGGGTGATGGAAAATTTGAAGAGCAGCGGATGATTTTCTCTGCCCCGGCGGTTGCGGAAGTAGCGTTCCGCATCCAGAATGAGGTCACTGCTGTAATCATTGCCGGTCTGAGGCGTGGAACGGGTTTCGTAGAGTATCCCCCGGAGTATTCTGCCGAGCTGTTCCCTTTCGTTGCGCATACAGCGGCGCAGAAGTTCCTGCATCTCATGGGCGCGGCGGGCGGCACGGCTGGAGGCTTCGGCAGTACGGATATAGAAGATCCCTTCCTGCAGCTCCCCTTCCACCCCCCGGGAACAGACATGGGGCAGAGTTTTGAAAGGACGGACGACGAAAATCACAAATCTTTTGCCGTCGACCGTCGGGCGCTCAATGGTGTAATCCAACGGCGGTTCGATATGGGAATTGATAAAGTCCCCGACGGGAGTGGGATCGAAAGAACTTGCCTCTTCTTCGCTTACTCCGGTGCAGTTGCAGGGAACTCCGGAAGCATCTTCGCTGACACCGATGACCAGATAACCGCCTTTCGTATTGGCAAAGGCGGTCAAATGGCGGAGGATCTTGCCCTTTTCCTGCCGGGTCATGGTACGCCATGACATGGCGGATTTGTAATCCAATTCATCGGATTCGACTTTCCGGTGAACCAGTTCAGCGAAATCGTAAGAACGCATGAGAGTTATTGAACCTCATCCATATCGGCGTAGAGCAGATGCTGACAATTATCGCAATGCTCGATTTTGCCTTTGGATAATTCGTTGACGGTCTGAGTGGTCACCCGCATGTGGCAATTTCCGCAGCAGCCGTTATCCAGTTTGGTCAGGGGGGCGGAGTTGTCTTTGCCTTTGAGCAATCTTTCATAAACCGAGAGCAGATCATCGGGAACATTGGCGGTCAGGGCGGGACGGTCAGAGACCGCTTTGGCGATTTCCGCTTTGACGGTTTTGGAAAATGCCAGCAACTCTTCAAATTCGGCGCGGGCACTGCGGAGTTCAAGGGCGTTGGCACGTTTGATCTTTTCCGCTTTTTCCTTCAAAGCCGCCGCATTGTCGAAACGGATTATCAACTCCTCTTCGATTTCGCCGATCTTACGTTTATTTTCGGCGATCTGAGCCAGCATTGCCTGATACTCATTGTTTTTTTTGACCAAAGCGGATTGCTGCTGGAGCTTCTGGCTGTCGGCGGTGAGCCGGGCGATTTCCGCTTCTGCCTGTTTGATGGCAAGTTCCTCTTTTTTCAGCTCCTCTGCGGCAGCGGCGGTGGAGGCATTGAGTTTATCCCGGCGGGCGATAACGGCATCCATCTCTTTGGGCAGCAAAGAGAGCCGCAACTCCATACCTTTACGGCGCATATCGGCATCCTGAAGAATCAGAAGCGCTTCAAGTTTCTGGTCGATTACAGTCACAATATTCCTCCCTGCGTTTTTTTGAGTTGATCACCTCTATTTTATCCGGTGAAATATAGATTGCAAATGTGATTATTTCAAGAGCGGAATTTGATCATAAGCGGAATTTTTCTGAAAATCTTTTGCCTCAATGACAATTTCTTGCAAACAACACCTTGAAATTTGCGGAAAAATGATTATATTCTTCAGCGGTGGAAAGGTGAATGAAAAATGCAATTTGTCAACCCATGGATACTGCTTTCAATTCCGCTGGCGGTGCTGGCGGCGATCGCGCTTGCCGTCGGCATGGAACGGCGCAAAAGTGCAATGCTCAAGGTGATCTGCGCCGATAACGCTTCGGTTTCGCTTTCGCGTTCCCGCCGTATTGCCAGATATATTCTGCTGATTTGCGGCATGGTCATGCTGCTTTTTGCCGCCAGCCGTCCCTATATCCGCACCATAGAAACCACGGCGGTGGATAATTCCCGGGATATATTGATCCTTTTTGACGTTTCCAAAAGTATGCGCGCTTCCGACTTGCCTCCGTCGCGCATGGAGCAGGCAAAGTATCTGCTCCGGGAGATATTCAAGGCATTTCCCGGCGACCGTTTCGGAATAATTCCCTTTGCCGGGAGAGCATATTTGAGCTGTCCCCTGACCGGGGATCACCATGCGCTTTTGACTGCGGTGGAGGATCTGGACAGTTCCAGTGTGCCGGTGGGCGGAACCAACCTCGCTCTGGCACTGAGTACCGCAGAGAGGGCATTTGCCGGTTCTGAAGGTGATCACCGGGCGATACTGCTGCTGACTGACGGTGATCAGCTGAGCGGTGATGCGCTGAAAAGTGCCGCCGGATTGAAAAAAGCTGACATCCCCATTGCCGCTGTCGGTTTCGGTTCGCCGGATGCCGCTGCTCCTGTTCCCGGCGACCGGGGCGGAGTGATGCACTCCCTTTCCGGGGAGGTTGCCGGAACCCGTCTGGATGAGGCGTTATTGCGGAAACTTGCCGCTGAAACCGGGGGAATTTATCTGCGCAGTACGGTCAATGACACCGGTTTTACGGCGGTGAAAAATTTTCTGGATAAGCTCAACAAAGTTTCCCATGATCAAATTTCCGGGATCAATCCGGATGATCTTTTTCCTTACTTTATCGTTGCGGCACTGGTATTGCTCTTTGCTTCCGGAGCATTGAGTGAATTCCGGGCGCTGTCGGTGATCCTGGTGCTGTCGGCGGTTCTGCCGCTGGGGGCAAAGGAGGAGGCTTTGCCGCCGCCGGAACCGAAGGAACTTTTCCGTCAGGCGCTGGAACTTCAGCGTTCAGGCGACCCGAAAGCGGAGAAACTTTACGGTGAAGTTATTTCCGGGAAAGATGCTTCATCTCTGCTCCGGGGAAGGGCGCTGCACAATCTGGCGGTGATTGATCATCTGCAGGCACGGGAAAAGATGGTTGCCGCCCGCAGTGCGCTGCAGAAACAGAATACCGATGAGGCGCTCAAAGAGCTTGAAATTTCTCTTAAAGAGCTTGCCGTGAGCAAAGAACTCTACTCCCGCGCCATGGAGTTCCGGGAAAAGGAGAAACGTGATCTTGACCGCACCGGGAACTATCAGCAGTTGATACTTGACCGTCAACAGGCGGAAAAGCTGAAAAAAGAGATCGAAGAGCTGAAAAAACAGCAACAGCTTTCTCAGCAGAAAACTCAGCAGGCACAGCAGGAAAACCGGCAGAAACAACAGCAGAACCAGCAGCCGCAGAATCAGCAGAATCAGCAGAATCAGCAAAACTCCGGTCAATCCGCCGGGGATGCGGCGCAGGCGGCAGATAAACTTGCTGAGCAGGCGGAAAAACTCGGTCAGCAAGATCTTGCTCAAAGAGCAAAAGATGCCGCAGAAAAGTTGAAAGAGGCGGAAAAACTGCAAAAAGAGGGCAAAGATCAGGAAGCGCAAAAGCCATTGGATGAGGCGGCGGAAAAACTTGGTTCTCCGGAAGAGAAATCCGATAAAAAATCTGATAAAAAATCCGATAAAAAATCCGGTAACTCCGGTGAAGAAAACTCCGGGAAAAATGAGGATAAAACGCCGGAATCCGTCCCCCCCGCGGCAGAGGGCGAAAGAAAAGAGGATGACGGCAAAAGCGATGCCGAAAGAAAACTTGAACTGCTTGATGATGAAGCAAAATCACTGCGTGATGCCATTCGCCGTCAGCGGAATATGCGCCGGGCGCCGGTAGAAAAGGATTGGTAAAGAATGAAGAAGGTTTTGGTAATACTCCTCCTCGTTTTTTGGGGTGTGAGTTTGATGGCGGTAACTGCAAGATTGTCGGTCTCCCCTTCCCGTCCGGTTGCCGGAGAGATGTTCATGTTTGAACTTACAACAGACAGTGCCGAAAAGTTCTCTTTGCAGCTGCCGGAGGTACCGGGAGTTCAAATTTCCCGGAACTTTTCTTCCAATTCGGTGCGGCGCAGTATCGTCAATGGCAAAAGCTCCATCCGGGTGGAGCGCGGTTTGCAGGCGGTGGCGGAAAAGCCGGGGAAAATCCAAATCCCTCCATTCGTACTGGATTTTGACGGCAAAAAAGTTTCCACCAATGCTCTGGAATTGATCATCCGCGACCCGGCATCCCTGCCGCCTCAGGAGCAGTTGAGCGCGGTGATGAGTATTCTGCCTGACCGCCCGCTCTATCCGGGGGAGACGGTTCAGCTGGATCTGGAACTCTTTATTCCCGCCAATCAGCGGTTGAAAAATATCCGGGATATAGAGGTTTCCGACATGGCTGAGGCGATACCGCTGCAAAATGACAAACAGGCGGGTTTCATTATCCGCAACTCCTCTGCCATCTCCCGCAACGGCGGCTATTCGGTGGAGTTGAGCGGACTTTATCAAATCCATAAAAGCGGAACCTTCGACCCGGTGTGCCGGATGACGCTGATGCTGACCGATCCCGGTGAAGAAAGTTTCTTTTTCTCTCCCCCCGCCCGGGCGAGGACGATTACTGCCCGTCTGCCCAGGCAGTTGACGGTCAAAACCTTGCCGTCTCTGCCCCAAGGGGTGATAAACAGCGGTTTGACCGGAACGTGGCAGGTTTCCGGCATGGTCAGCAAAGCACAGTTGAAAACCGGGGATATTGCCGAAATAACCTTGAACTTTTCCGGGAAGATGCCGACACTCTCATTTCGCGCTCCGGAATTGACCATTCCCGATGCCCGGGTCTATCCGCCGGAAACTGTGGCGGCAGAGGATAAATGCGCCTTTTCGGTGAAATATCCCTTTGTAGTGATCAAACCGGGCAGTTACAGTGTGTCACTGCCGCTGGCGGTCTTCGATCCCGAAAGCGGCACTTATCAGGTGACCAAGGTGGATTTGAGTTATCAGGTGGAGCAGGGCGCAAATCAGATAACCGCTCCGGAGCCGGAAAGTTATCAGCAGGATAGTGCGGTCAGAGCTGATAAGGATATTCAGGCGGATCTGGTTCCCTTCCCGGTGATGCCCCCATCCGGAAAGGTGAAATTGCCTTTGTACCGGAACATGTTTTATTCTCTGATAATTCCCGTGATCATGGTGATCATACTGGCAATAAAGGTCATGATCCCGGCGAAGAGATCTCCGGCGGAGCAGGAGAAAAAGGCGGAGTTGAAAAAACTGCTGGCAAAGGTCAGAACTTCTTCCGATATGGCGAAAACTCTGCAGGAAGAGGGTACTGCCGTTATCGCCGGAGCGATGGATCTGCCGCCGGGAGCGACCTTCAGCGATATTGCCGGGGTCATTGACAAAGATGATCAACTGCTGGCAAAATTTTTCCGTCAGCTCGAAGCCGGCCGTTTTGCTCCGGGAAGTGAAAATATTCCGGAAAATGATCTTCTGCGCCGCAAGGTGTGTGATTTCCTGAAAAAACTGCTCCCGCTCTTTGTGCTTATCCTGCCTCTTTATCTTGCCGGAGCAGATGATTTTGCCGGGGGCAAGGCGGCATTTGACCGGGGGGATTACAAAATTGCAGCAGAAAAGTTCCAAAGTTCCTCCGACCCGGCATTGATCTACGATCAGGCAAGTGCGGAATTTATGCTGAAAAATTATCCGCGGGCGCTGGTGCTTTTTTCCCGGGCGGCACTGCTTGAACCGCTGAATGAAGATTTCCAAAAGGCGGTAAAAGAGTGCCGCAGCAAGGTGTATGCCGCCGGTAAAGAGCCTGGAGTCATGGAGAGGGTGACCGGTGTTTTGCGCCCGGATCAATGGGTTGCCGCGGCAGTTTATCTTATCGCGGCGGCACTGTGGCTGTGGGTTTTCCGCCGGAAAGTTCCCGGCAGGGGGGCTTTGCCGCTGATCATGGCGGCGTCGGCGTTGCTTATGATCTTTTTCGCCATCCGGCAAAACGGCGGCACTTATGCCCCGGAACGGGCGATGGTGACGGCATCCGGAGCAGATTTACGGTCGATCCCGGCGGCATCCGGCGGCATATCCAGTGCGCTCCCGGCGGGAACGGTGGTTTTTATCCGGGAGGAAAAAGGAGATTTCTGCCGGGTGGAAAATGATACGGTAAGCGGTTGGACGGAAAAAGTTGATTTGGAAAGGTTTTTACCTCAGAGGTGATTTCAGGACTGTTTTAAGAGTTTTGAAACTGCCTCCTGAAAGAAAGGAAGGTGACAAATGATGAAAAAAACAGTTTTTGCGGTGCTGGCACTGGTGTGCGGAATAACTCTCTTTGCCGGAGATGATATTCCGGAAGGGTGGAGTGATAACTATCCGGCGGCATTGCGGAAAGCCAAAGCGGAAAAGAAGAATATTCTGGTACTTTTCACCGGTTCGGATTGGTGCGGATTCTGCATCCGTTTGAAAAAGGATGTTCTTGACCGGAAAGAGTTTCAGCGTGTTGCTCCGGCAATGTATGAACTGGTTTACTTCGACTTTCCCAACCGGAAAAAGATTTCCGCTTCGCAGATGAAGATGCAGCGCGAATTGGCAGACAAGTGGGGAGTTGACGGTTATCCCACCACCGTGATCGTTTCTCCGGAAGGGGAAAAGATCAAATCCATCGTCGGTTACCGTAATCCGGAAATGTATCTCAAAGAGCTTTTCCCCGGACTTGGCAAAGCAGATGCAGGGAGTTCACGGAAAAGATGAAAAAGATTCTGATTCTGCTGTTGCTGTTTCTGTCGGCGGTACTTTCTCCGGCACTTGGTGCTGTCGAGGTGGTTTGCGATGAGGAAACCGGAATTTGCCGTATTGATGACGGTTCCGCTTCTGCGGCAGAGAGCGGGGATGGGAAAGAGGCGTGGCAGGTTGCCCGCAAACATTTGGGATTCACCGGGAAAGAGGAGTTTATGGAATTCCTGACCGGGGATAAGATTTCTGCCGGGAGTTCGGTGACATTCTGGGGAATGATCATCTTTGCCCTGCTGGGAGGATTGGCGCTGAATCTGACCCCCTGTGTACTGCCCATGCTGCCGATAACATTGGCGGTGATCGGAGCATCCGGCGGCAGAGAGGGATTCCGCAGAGGGTTGTTTTACGGCGGGGCAATGGCGCTGGTCTACGGAGCATTGGGAGTGGCGGCGGTCTTTGCAGGGGTGACCTTCGGAGCATTGAACAGTTCCCCGCTTTTCAACTTTGCCGTGGCGTTGATCTTCATTATTCTGTCGCTGGCGATGAGCGGAGTTTTCAACTTCGATCTGCGGTCAAAATTCCGTTTGAATCCGGCGAAAATGAACTTATCCAAAGATTTGACTGCGCTGGTGATGGGGGGAGTTTCCGCATTGCTGGCAGGTGCTTGCGTGGCTCCGGTGGTGATCAGTGTGCTGATATTCGCCGCCGGAGCGGGATGGTACGGCTGTTTCATCCCCTTCGCTCTGGGAATCGGCATGGCTCTGCCGTGGCCCTTTGCGGGTGCGGGATTGTCGGTACTGCCCAAACCGGGAAAGTTCATGGTGGTTCTGAAGTATCTTTTTGCCCTCATTATCTTCGGAGCGGCGGTGTATTACATCATATTGGGAGTAAAACTGCTGCCGACGGATGATATGGCGGCACAGCTGGATGGTTTTGCCGCCGTAGAAAGTGCCAAATTGCGCTCGGAAAAGAGCGGCAAACCGGTACTGGTCAGATTTACTGCCTCATGGTGCAAAAATTGTCATGCGATGGAAAAAAATACTTTGCGTGACCCGGAAGTGGCAGATTATCTGAAAGAAAACTTTGAAACGGCACTTTTCCCGGCTGAAAATCCCGAAGAACCGGAAATTGCCGCACTTTTGAAAAAGTGGGATATTCCCGGCTTTCCGGCGTTTGTGATCCTTGAGAAAAGATAAGGATCGGGGGCAATTTCATTGCTTGATATTTGATCTTTGCGTGAAACTGCCTTCCGCTCAAGTGTCATGCAAGTAAATTGCCTGACTTGGCTTACAGCTTCCGGGAACAGCGCGTTTATTTTTCCCAGGAGTACATCTCTTTGCAGACCTGTTTGAAAATCTCAAGCGGGGTGCGTTTGCCGGTGTAATCGCGGGTTTCCGGGTTGACGTAAAGGGCTCTTTCGGCATCGTTGGTAAGCTGCCAGAATGAGCGTATATCCATATCTCCTTCGCCGATGGTGGCATCGGTGAAGTATTTTCCGCAGCGTTTCAGATCGCTTTTTTCTGAAGGCCGGTCGGAAACGTACCAGTCTTTGACGTGGAAATGAACCACATATTTCCGCAGAAGTTCAAAGGCGCGCAGGGGGTCATCGGCGGTTGCCACATTGCCCTGATCGTAGGTCAGGCGCAGATCGGGAACTTGCTGCAGGATTTCCAGACACTCTTCGGCGGTGGTTATCGGGCTGTTGCCGAAACCGGTACTTTCCAGAGTCAGCTGAACTCCGGCGGCTTTGGCCAATTCGCACCCTCTGGCATAATATTCCGCGTAACGTTTCCGGTCATCGGCAAGAGAAGTTTGATTTTTCCGGGCGAAAGGCGGAAGCATCATCACCGGAGCATTGAGGGTGCAGGCATCATCCAGTGAAGATTTGAACTCATCGAACCAATTCGGGGCATCATTGACAAAACCCCATTTGATCATGGTGTGTGCGGCGATATACAAACCGGCATCGTCGCAGAGTTTTTTCAATTCAGAAGCCTTTTTGCCGTGGAGTCCGATCCAGTCGATCGCCTCCATTTTGCAGGCAAGTGCTGTGGAAACGATCTCTTCCACCGGGGAATCATCCATCATCAGCGACATCATGCAGATTTTCATAACCAGCTTTCCTTATCTATCAAAGTTAAACACATACAAAATATACTGTCAAAAGGAGTTTTTCTCAATGGATTATCAGGCATATTAGTGGACTTTTTGGCAAAATTTATTATTTTGTCCATGAGCGGGAGAAAAATCTTGAAAAAGTTTCCATGTAAGATTATATTATGCGGTCATCCTTTTTTAATGGAGTTTAATGCAATGCGGACTATGACCCGGGGAACCCCGTGGAAACATATATTGATATTTTCTCTGCCGATTTTGCTGGGGGCGCTTTTTCAGCAGCTCTACCATACGGCAGATACGTTGATCGTGGGTAATTACCTCGGTGAAAAGTCGCTGGCGGCGGTGGGGACGACCGGGACTCTGCTCTTTTTGTTCCTCTCGGCGGCGATCGGTTTTTCGGCGGGCAACGGGGTGCTGGTGGCGCAGTATTTCGGTGCGGATGATGAAAAAATGCTCCGCAAAAGCGCCTCCACCGGAATCATGCTGATGCTGGGAAGCGGGGTGTTGCTTTCCCTTTGCGGGATAATTTTTTCCCGGGTGATCTTCAGCAGATTTCTGGCGGTTCCGCCGGAAATAGTTGAAGAGACCCTTGTTTACTTTCGTCTGTGCTGTGCCGGATTGATATTTCAATTTGCCTACAACATCTTTTCCTCGATTCTGCGGGCGGTGGGCAACAGTGCCGCCACGCTCTATTTTCTGCTGACAGCTTCGGTGCTGAATGTGGTGCTGGATTGGCTCTTCGTGGCAATTTTCCACTGGGGCGTTGCCGGGGCGGCTCATGCGACCAATATTTCTCAGGCGGTCTCCGCTCTGGCGGCAGGAGTTTACATGGTGAAAAAGTACCCGGTTTTCTGCTGGAAACGGCAGGAGTTCGTCTGGGAGAAACATCTGGCGGCAGAGACGGTGAAAATCGGTTTTCCGATCACTTTGCAGCTCTCCATCGTGGCGGTGGGATTGAGTTTCATTCAGCGGGCGGTGAACTCTTTCGGTGCGGTGATGACTGCCGCATTCACCGTCGGTCAGCGTATTGAGATGTATCTCCATTTGCCCTGCAACGCATTGCAGACCGCCCTTGCCACCTACTCCGGGCAGAATATCGGAGCGGGCAAAATGGAACGGGTCACGCCCGGTGCCAGGCAGGGGGTGATCATCTCCATGATCTTTACCGCGCTGCTTTCAGTGACAGTTTGGGCGCTTTCCGGATGGCTGGTGAATATTTTCGGCTTGAGTGAAGAGGCGGCGGAGTATTGTGCATCATATTTGCAGGCGGTGGTGCTGATAAATATAATCCTTTCTTCATACGTTCCGCTTTTTGGAGTTTTTCAGGGGGCGCGGCACTGTATTTTTCCGGTGTTCGTCGCATTGACGGCGTTGACACTCCGGGTGAGTGTGACCTATTTATTCAAAGATTCTGCCATATTCGGCAAATCGATCATCTGGTGGAACGGCTTATTCGGATTCTGTATCGGCTGTCTTTTGACCTGGTGCTTCTATCTCAGCGGCAAATGGCGTAAAAATGCTTCAATTACCGGAAAATAATTTATGATGCAGACGGTATTTTCTTATTTATTGAATGTTTTGTGGCACAGCTTTGAATTTCTGATGATCCTTGCTCCGCTGGGATTACTGGCGGGGGTATTGCAGGCAATGTCGGTGGTGCTGCGTTTTCTGACCTTGAAACTTGCCGGGGAAAAGCTCTGGCTGATCCTTGCCGCTCCGGGGACGATCGTTCATGAGTCGGCTCATGCATTATTCTGTCTGATTTTCCGCCATGAGATCATTGAGATGAAGCTCTTTTCGCCGGAAGGAGATACCCTTGGCTATGTCAATCACGCCTGGGACAGGCGGAGTTTTTACCAGAATGCGGGAAATCTTTTTATCGGAGTGGCACCGATCATCGTGGGGACGGCAGTGATCTGTATTTTTACCTTTATTCTGCTGCCGGCAGTTCCGGGGAGCGTGGAAATGCGGGAGTTTTCTTCTTTGACCGGGGTGTTGAAAGCGGCTTGGATGCTCTGCTGGCGGATGCTGCGCGGTCTGGCTGATCCGGCACTGCTCTGCCGATGGCAAAGCTGGGTGCATCTGCTTTTGCTTCTGCTTATCGGCAGTCACATCACCTTGAGTCCGGCGGACTTCAAAGGGATGAAAACCGGAGCGGTCACGCTTGCAGGCGGGATTTTGCTGGTGAATCTGATCTTTACGGCGTGGGGAAATCCGGCAGATTTTCTGCTCCGGGGGATCGGGGGATTTCTGGTGCTTGCCTGCGGCTTGATGCTCTTTACGGCGGTGCTGTTGGGAATTGCCGCACTGTTTCTGGGGGTGATCCTCAAGGCGGTGAAAAAGAGTTCCCCTTCCGCCTGAAGGGGAATATTGAAATTATCCGGTTTAACGGATTTTGCTTTTCAGGATAGAGATCATTCTTTCTGCCCGGTTACGGATCAGTTTCCCGGTTTTTTCGAGATAAATTTCCGCATCGGCAAGGTACTTTCCCCGGGCGTTTTCATTCATCCAGTGATAGTTCATATTGAAGATATTCTGCGGTTTTCCGGAGTTGCCGCAGTAATCCTCCAGCAGTAAAATGCGGATAAAATCCTGCCATGCGCGGTCTCCTTTGAATTTCCGGAAACAGAAATCATTGACTTTCACCAATTCCTGCAGGGTTTCATCCTGAGAGCCGCATCCGGTCATAACTTTGTGCAGTTCGATCAGGAAGCGGTCAAAAAAGTCGTGCCACTCATTGATCCCGCGGTAACAGTTGAGGGTGGTTCCTTTGGCAAACCAGTTGGGCAGCACCGCATAATTGCCGATATTGCAGCAAAGTTTCCCGAATTGCCGGACTTTTTCCCGCAGTTCATCCGATGGCGCGTACTTTTCCAACCCGGCAAAAAATCCCGGTTTTCCTTCGATCTCCCTGCCGAACATCGTGTGAAAAGTATTCATGGTATCGCCCCGGTACTGTTTCCGGCAGCCAAAGTTATTGTCATGCAGAAATGGTATGTCATCCTCCCACAGTATGGAGTATATTGCCCGCATGATATTGGTATCATCGCAATCAAAAGACCTGCCCGGTGAACCGAATTTCCCGGAATGGTGCAGCTGGCGGAAATCAAAAGTCATCAGATTTTCCCACTTCCCGGATAATTCACTCTCAAGGAACTCTTTTACCAGCTTTTCAGATTCTTTTCCCATAAAAAATGCCTCCTGTAAAGTTGTTGTGCTGTAATATATAACATACAACATTACGGGAGACACCAAATGTCCGGTATTTCAGGCAATAATTTTTATTTTGCTGCCAGAATGATTTCCGCGATCTTCATTCTTGCATTGTCATAATCTTTCCTTGTTTTGCAGCGCAATTCGCTGATGGCAAGCAGTTTTTTGCGCATTTCCGGATTCTTTTCCGTGCGTTTGAGTGCTTCGCGGTAATAGAGGGCATCGGTAATGCCGTCGCGCATATCTTCCAGGCGGATACAGCTTACCGGCTTATAAAAATCTCCCTGTTTGCGGATATATATCAGCTGGCAGGTACTCTGATTTTCCGGCGGAAAGTTGTGGGCGGGAACTTTATAAGCACTGTCATAACCCAGCGCTCCGCCCAGAGTGACGTAGGGAGAAGCTGTCCAGACGCAGAATCCATCCAGACCTTCCCGGATAAGGACATCCCAGATATCCAGTCTGCCGGAAAATCTTCCGCTGCGTTCCGCCCAGCTGGTGCGGTTGGTGTAACGGGAAATTTTTATGCCGTTGGCACGGAGTGTTTTCAAATCCTTTTCGCCCTGTTCATTGATAGTCATTGCTGCCCGGCTGTAACTGATATTGGTAAAACCGCCGATGAGAGTTTTCAAATCCCAATACTCGTAACCGGCGGGGATGAAGGAGACATTCAGCGCCGGAACCTGTTTGCGTATGGCTCTGGCAAGGGGAAGATACCAGGGGCTGTGATCTTCATCCCCCAGTTTGTAATCCCACTCTTTCACGCCGAGCGCCCGGATATGGGCATCGAGCTGATCCATAAGATCGACATAGACCGCCCCGGTGCGGTTGGTCAACTGCGGAATAAGTCCCCAGCGACCGCAAATGGCGATACGATCGTCAAAATCATAACATTTCCCGTCAATGGTGAATTTGGAGTTTTCCGGCTGTTTCCATGCGGTCATCAATTTTATGTAATCTTTGGTGCGCCAGTTGGGGATATTCATCTCTTTGCCGTCAAGGAGCATACGGGGATGCTCAAAACTTATTTCATTGACATAGCGCTCTTTATAAAGTTTTGCCCACGCTTCACCGGATTTGCCGCCGTAGGGCAGACTGGAAAAAAGATAGACCCGGAAAGGATTATTTGCCGCATCCGGCAGGGCAAAATCCATAACTTCACAATTTACCGGGAGATCATAATTTTTCCCGCCGCAATTCACCGCGATTTTGCCGGAGTATTTGCCGGGAAGCACGTTGCGGCTGTCGATCACCAGACGGAACTGGATGGATTGGAACTCCTCCAGAGTGAGCGCGCCATCGACCTCTTCGACCAGCTCCGGGATCGGACGTTTGCTCCATGAATCGTAACGGCTTTTCCAGAGGGCTTTTGACGGTTCCAGATAGCCGATCTTCCAGATACTCAAGTTGGCGGCGGGAATTTTTCTGCCGTCGGCAGAAATCAGATCGCGGAGGATGAATTTCATATCCTTCACCCCCGAAATGGAGGAGACAATAAAAGATCTGTGGGCGAACTCGTTGACCGCCTGTTTGCAGAAAAGAGCCGTTTTGCCCCCCTGTTTTATCCTTTCAGCGAGGAAACGTACCTGATAATTGGGGTCTTTTTCAAAATCTTTTTCCTCATCCCAGAGCGAGAAGATCACCCCGCTGCCGGAAAGTTCCTTGCGCGCCTTTTCACTGGCAGCGATTACGGCGCGCTGTTTTGCCACGGCATCGGCATTTTTCAAGGCGATAAATCCGGCGGCATCCTTTGCCCTGCCGAAGCTGTCAGCCACGATGAATCCCATGCCTGCCGCTTCGGAATAACCGCGCGAATGGATGCTCCAGCAGCTTGCCTGCCCATGAGTTACGGTGCGGCAGAAGTTCCCCCGGAACTCTTTGGGGATGGCGGAAAATCCCGCGCTTTTCCACGGGATCGCCACTTCCACGCTCCAACCGTTGTCATTGACTTTATACGCTTTTTTCCACGGGAAATTGACCATGGCATCCCCTTCCGCTCCGTCAAAGGTCTGACCATTGGCGCCGACGGCAAGCTGATAATAACCATTGCCGTGTTCGGGAACGATGAAAATTTCCACGCTGTCGCTGCGCCATATCTCATCACCGTCATGGGGAACTGCATTACCGGCTCTGCCGACTTTGCCATTGAGGCGGAAGGCAAGATAGAGATTCTCCTGATCATATCCGGCGGCAACTTCGGTTTGGGGGGAGGCGGCAGGGTGTTCGCCCCGGGAATTTTTGAAATTGCCGGAAAAAGTTTTCCACTCATCAAGATTGCCGTCAAGGGTGGGTGCTTCAGCCATTTTGTACATGACAAGAGCGTTGATATTTTTGCCGAATGGCGGTTTGACTTCGGTTTTGAATGAGGCTTCGCGGAGCTGTTTGCGCAGAGCATCGGCACCGGATTGCTCCACGATCTGCTGACGTTTCGCCAGTTCCCGGCGGATATCCAGTGCGGTATAAGCGCTGATATTGCCGGTGATTTTCGCTTTCAAATCGCTGTTTTCCGGCATGGCAAGGAGCTTTTCGTAACCTGCAGTTGCAGCTTTGGCGTAACTTCGGGCAAAACGGTCGTTGCCTTTGAATTTGGTCGGCTGGATCTTGATCCCTTCCGTTGCCTGAGTGACAAAGGTCGGTATGCTTTCAACTCTGGGGTAACGGATGATTACTTTGCCGTCGGCGGTCATCAGCGACACCCCGGCAGAGAGTTTCACGCCCCAGGGACGGGGAGTGATCACTTTTGCCAGTTTCACAGTACGCTTGTTCCCGGTAAAGAATTGTCCGTAAAAGGGGCTTTGCTGTTCTTTTCCGGCGGCGTTGCGTTCACCGCCGACCACCACGATACCGTGACCGGCAACACCGTCAAGTTCCGCTTCCGCAGAGAAGTTGTATTTGCGGTCATGAAGGTAATTTTTTCCTTCCAGTACGCAAAATCCCCATGAAGCGTTGCTTTTGCGGTCAAGGGAGACGATTTCCAGACGGTCGGCAAAACGGCGCATTTCGTTGGAGTAGAGATTGCTTGTCCATGCGGTGCAAACGCGCTGATCCTCCGGGGAATTGATCAGATTTTCCCGGACTTTCACTCCGTCAGCCAATACGGTGAGGGTGATGCCTTTGCCCGCTTCACTGAAGGTCACTATCCCCTGATATTTGCCCGGAGCAAGTTTTTTGATTGCTGAAACCATAGATGGTTGATCACAGGAAAGGGTGATATTTTTGGCATCGGTCAGATTTCCGGCACTGTCCCGCAGGGTAATTGCCACCGTGACCGGGGTATTCACTCCCGGCTGGTGAGAGGAAACTGTGTAAAAACTGCTGCGTTCATCCACTGCCGCTGAGAGCATCAATGCTCCGGTCAGCAGAAACAATGAACAACTCTTTTTCAGTAAGTCCACCATGATTCACCTTCAGAATGGGGGTTGGTATTTTTGTGGGGAATGGTGTCATAGAGGGTGTTGGAACCGATTTGATCCAAAGTTCCCGTGCCGCCGCGCTGGATCGCCACATGACCGTCGGCAAAGAGGATGTTAGCTCCGCCTTTGTGAACCGGCCAGAGGAAGCCGCGGGTGTAGGTGGAATCATTTTTGCGGTGATCGAGCCACCATCTGCCGCGGGGAGTCCCGGTCGGATCCTGACTGTTGGTATCGGCAAAAGCGATAGTGGTGCTGGGGGATTTGGCTTTGCCGTCCTTATAAGGACCTCTTGCCCCGGCTTTGCCGTAGTCTTCTCTGACATAACCGATGCCGAGATAGGTGTAGTTCATGCCGTAGGTGGTAAATGTCATGCCGCGGTGAGTCCAGGCGGTAGTATAGTTGGCAGGCATATCCAGAGAGTTGCCGATCGCCGCAGTCCACTGATACATATCGTTGTTGTTGGCGGTGAATGAGGGACAATTCAAAACCTCCGTCGCCAGTCCCACACTCCGGACTAACTGCCCCTGGGGAATACTCCAGTTGATAGCGTTGAGGTCATGATTCTGACCGTCGGCTTTTATCCATGAGGGACCGCAGGGATACATTTCATAAGCGCCGGAATAAAGCGCCAGTGAAGAACCGATCTGCTTGAGATTATTCACACAACTTGCGCCGTGACCGCTCTGCCGGGCACTGTTGAGCGCCGGCAGCAATATCGCCGCCAGAATTGCAATTATAGCAATAACAACGAGAAGCTCTATTAAGGTGAAGCTGTACAGCTTCACCTGCCCATGGGCAGGTGAAAAACCTTCTTCCTTGCCATAAACACGATCACAGCAGAGATGTGATCTTTTCACAAGTAATTCTATCAAGGTAAAGGCACGTTGTTTTCGTTTCATGAGAAATCTCCTTTTATTTGGGGGTTAAAGCCATTGGGGAACCGGTGATTTGCTTGCCGGTTTGTTTTTCAGCACAAACTTCAATACTCCTCCCTCATGGAGAAGTCCGGTGGTGATCCACGGTTCGGTAAATTTTTCGCCGTTGAACTCAAATTCCGCCGGATAAATCGCAGAAGAACCCTCTTTTTCGACCTCAATGAGCAGTTTTCTGCCGCCGAGATCGATTTGAGCTTTTTCCACCAGCGGTGAGGTCAAAAGGGTATAAGGCGTACCGGTCAGAGGATAGATTCCCAGCGTACTGAGAATATACCACGAACTCAATGCCCCGGAGTCGTTGTTGCCGGGACAGCCGCCGGAACCGTTGAGGAACATGTTTTTGCGGATGGTATCGTGGATAAGCGCCTGTTTATCCGCTTTGCCGCACCAGAGATACGCCGCCGGAGTTTCCATATCCGACTCATTATTCATCCCTTCAAAGCGGTGGGGAATAAGCGGACGGGGGCAACTGTACTCATCCTGACACTCAAAGCCGAAAAACTTATCCAGCAGTTTTTCAAAACCCTCCTCCCCGCCTGCAAGAGCGACTCTTTTCAGCATATCCGCATGGGGACGGAAGGAGTAGTTCCACCAATCCCCCTCATAATAATCCGCTTTGGCGGTCAGCAACCCGGTTTCAGGATCATAAACGCTTTCCCAAATCCGGCTCTTTTCCCGCCACAAGGCGCTGTTTTCTCTGTCTTCACACGCTTCTGCCACCAGCGATGCCGCATAATATGCTCCGGCAAGATCGAGGGTGTGGGTGGGGGATTTCCCCTTCAGCGAGGCAGAGGCAAAAACTTTGACAAACGCCTCTTTGATCACCGGATAATCCTCTTTGCTTAAAATGCTGCGGAAAAATCCGTCACTGATGGAGTAGATACTCAGTGCCGTTGCCTGTATATCATGCCGAGCTGCCTGACAGCTCATCATGTGACAGCAGGGGAAATATCCCCGTTCCCGGATCGTATCCAGCATCGTCCACAGGATTTTCCCGGCAATTTCCGGAGCGATCATCATCACCAGCGGCAGCTGGGTGCGGTAAATATCCCACATGGTCACAAAATCGGTAAAACCGTGACCGGTATCCGCCGGTTTCACCAGCGAGTGATAAAGCGCACTGTAAAAGAGCCGGGTATCCTCCTCTTTTTTGAACTGCACATTGATCTTGCCCAGAAGTTCTTCCCAGAGGGCGGCTGCCTTTGAACGGCTGCCGTCAAAACCGCTTTCCAGCGCTTCTGCCATCCTTTCCGCCGCCTCATTTTCACTGACCAGAGAAAAACTCAGCACCGTTTCCGCCCGGTTCCCGGCAAGGTCAAAGGTGATCATGCCGTTGATAAAGCGCTGACGGGTGATCTCTCCCCGGCAGAGGATGTCGTAATATATTTTCACTCCGCTGCCGTTGACAAAGCCCCGGTACTCTCCCGGCGCCGGGGAGTGACCGTGAAAGGAACCGATGCCCTCTTTGTAGCCGGAACCCATGGCGATCTTCAAACCCAGCTGGGTAATATCGATATTCACTTTGCCGGAATCTGCTCCGAAGTAGTAACGGTGAAAGGCGGTATATTTGCCGCAGGTCAACTCAAAATCCACATCGTAATCGACCAGTTTTCCGGAAAAATATCCCGGCTGGGCATGTTCATCGCACAATTCTGAGATCTGCGTTCCATCGCACCCGGCGGAAAGCGCCTGCACCAGAAAATAGTTGTAAAATTCTCCCACATATCCCGTTCCGGAGTGGTGAAAATGGGTAACACCCCAAGCATAACTTCCATCTGACACCTGCGGCGGCGTACCCTCACAGCTGTTGCCGTTCACCCCGTAACCGGTGGGATAGGCGCCGCTGAAAGGCAGTGCCGAGACCCAGCCGAAAGGCATCAGCGCTCCCGGATGAGTATTTCCCGTCTGCGCCTTCAGCCAGTTCCAGTGTTTCGCCAAACCTTTTCCCGCCGGTGCCGCCACGGCGCCGTTGCCCCAGAAAAGATCGGCATAGTTACTTTTTTTTGCCATTTTTCAGATTCACCTTATTTTTGGAATTTCTTCTTATACTATATCCGGGAAAAATTTTTTTGCAACGGCTTTACTTTTAAAAAAGTTGTGATATATTCTCAAAAGAACCATATATAAAATCAGGACAAAAATCATGGCACAAAAACGGCGTTTCGTTGAAAAACTCCCCTATGGCAGTCAGCTTTTCGGCAATAATTATCTGGAATATCCCCTTCATAAGTTCCGGGTATTTGAGAATATCGATCACCATACCCCCCTTTATCCCTTTTCCTGCGGTGATGACTACTGGCACCGGGAGTGTTTCCGTCAGCGGATAAACTCCAACGTCTTTGCCGTGGAGTATGTAAGTGAGGGAATTTTTATCTTCAATCACAACGGTATCGAAGTCCGCTGTGCCCCGGGAGAGATCTTTCTGGTACACATGGGCAGTGACAGTTCCATGCGCTGTGAGACCCTTACCGCAGTAAAAAAGGTGGTCAATATCACCGGTTCTCTGCTTCAGGCTCTGCTTTCAGCTACCGGACTTGACCGGGTCTACCACATCCGTCCGGCAGACAACTCCCGCATCGACCGTATTTTCGATGAGATCTACTCTGTCGGCAGCCGCCAGCCCTTCGATCAATTCACCATGAGCAAACTCTGTTATGAATTGCTCCTTACCCTTGCAGAACAGGCGGTCGTCTCCCCCCGCCCTGAAGAGCTGCAAAAGGCCATAGTCTTTATCAGTGAATCGCTTGACCGGCAGGTAACGCTCACTGAAATCGCTCAGGCGGCGTGTGTCAGCAAAGCCACGCTCAACCGCCTCTTTCAGCAGTATATGCAGTGCAGTCCCATAAACTACTTTCTCAAGCAGAAACTGGAAAAGGCGCGCTTCCTTCTCCAATATTATCCGGCAAAAAAGATCTCCTCCATGCTCAACTACTCCAGTTGTCAATACTTTTCCGCCGAATTTAAAAAACATTACGGCATTTCTCCCAGAAACTTCCGTCACCGTCTGGAAGAAATGCCGTTCAACGCCATCCGGGAAAACCCGGAGATCACCAGTGATTAAAGGAACACACCTCGGATAACTCCTTGCGGATCTTTACCGCCGGTTTATCATCTGCCGCGTATCCCAGCGCCAGCACCACCCGCGCCGTTCTTCCTGCCGGGATACCGAAATATTTCTCCATTTTTTCCTGATCATTCATGCCGATCATGCAGCTGGATATTCCCAGCGAAAACGCCTCATGGCACATATTCATACATGCCGCGCCAATATCTCCCGGTGCAAAACGCTGAGTATCATGGTAATAATCCACCACACTCTGCATCACTTTTGCCTCCTGCTCCACCAGAATGATAAAAGCCGATACCTGTTTTCTCCAGGGCGCTCCGGTAACTCCGTTGTCAACCACGATGGCATCACACAACTTCTCCTTTGCCTCCGGGGAATTTACCACAATAAACTTCCACGGCTGGGAGTTGCATCCGCTGGGGGTCAATCTGCCCGCCTCTACGATCTTCAGCAAATCCTCTTCCGACACCTGACGTGCAGGATCAAATGAACGGCAGCTTTTCCGTTCTCTCATCATTTCCAGAAAGTCCATCTTTTTTTCCTTTTTTATGGTTGAGGCAATTTCACAACTCCTCAAAAATTCTTAAAACTCATCGTTGCGTCTCTTTTTGCTGAGCGTTTTGCCAAATTTACAAAATCCGGAATGTTGCATTTTCAATAATACTATAACCTTGTTTCGACATAATACAAGCAAACTGTTGGAAAATTTTTACGAAAAAAATATCAATTCCCCATTGAAAAATTCTTCCTCCGGAGCTAATTTATCCCGGTGACGGGAATTTATCCCACCTGAAACATCTAAAAGAAAGGATCTTTAACTATGAAATTCGTATGTGGTGTCTGCGGTTACGTCCATGAAGGTGATAATGCTCCGGAAGTTTGCCCCCAGTGCAAAGCTCCCGCTGCCAAATTCAAAGCCGTGACCGGTGATCAATCCTATGCCTGTGAGCATGTCGTTGCTTCCACCGAAGGTATCGACCCCGAAATCGTTGCCGGTCTCCGCGCCAACTTTGAAGGCGAATGCTGCGAAGTCGGCATGTACCTCGCCATGAGCCGTCAGGCTGAACGCGAAGGCTATCCCGAAATCGCCGAAGCCTACAAACGTTACGCTTTTGAAGAGGCTGAACACGCCGCCAAATTTGCGGAATTGCTCGGTGAAGTCCTCACCTCCAGCACCAAGAAAAATCTCCAGATGCGTGCCGAAGCCGAATGCGGCGCCTGTGCCGGGAAATTCGACATCGCCAAACGTGCCAAAGAACTCGGCTACGATGCCATTCATGACACCGTTCACGAAATGGCGAAAGACGAAGCCCGCCACGGCAAGGGTTTTGAAGGTCTTCTCAAACGCTACTTCTGAGGCTTTCGGGGGATTATGGGCAATCCCGGGCCTTACGGTATCGCTTTGTCGGTCATGTACAGAAGTACGATCCCTCCTTCGCTCAACCGTAAAACCCGGCCTTGCCGCATACTCCACCCGAAAGCGCCCCGCGTTGGTTCGGCTCAGGGAGCGGGCGCAGATGCGCCCTTGACGGGGGCTTGCCGCCCCCGTTCCCCCGTTTGGGTTGAGCGTACTGCGGGGGTTCCGGGATGCGGGCGCAGATGCGCCCTTGACGGGGGATTGCCGTTTACCATGCTTGAAAGTGAAAGATGAAATTACCGTCAAAGAGGAAAAAATGCAAAACGATTTGAAAGACAAAGTTGTGGTTTTGACCGGAGCCGGCGGCGGCATCGGTCAGGCGATAGCCGTTAAACTTGCTGAACTCGGAATGAAAATCGTTCTTTTTGGCGGCAACAATCCGGAAAAGCTGGAAATCACCCGTCAAAGTGTGGAAAAGTTCTCCACTGCGCTGGTACTGCCGGGAAATCTGACTGATCTGGAGTTCCTTGCTTCCGGAATAAAGAGTGTCGTGGAAAAATTCGGCGGCATCGACACTCTCATCAACAATGCCGGAGTTGCCCAAAGCACCCCGTACATTGACGTTTCTCCGGAAGAGTTCGACCGTATCATGGCGATCAACACCCGGGTTCCCTTTTTCCTCACGCAGAAAGCTCTGCCTTTTTTGAAAAATTCTTCATCCGCCACGGTTATCAATATCGCCTCGGTGGTTGCTCACGCCGGTTATCCGCTTCAAAGTGTTTATACTGCCAGCAAACATGCTCTGCTGGGCTTGACCAAAAGCCTTGCCAAAGAGTATTACCAAGAGAACATCCGTGTTCACGCCATTTGTCCGGGGGGAGTTTACACTGATATGATCAGAATATCCCGTCCCGACCTTACATCCGAAGGGATGATCATGCCGGATGAGGTTGCTGAAATCGTTGCATTTTTCCTTCAGCACCGGGGCAATGCGGTAATTGATGAAATTATTTTGCACCGGGTGAATAAAGAACCGTTCCTTGCCTGAAGCGGAGCTTTATTCCCACTTTATACAGACGCGGTCACGGGATTTTCCCGTTTGGAGAAGATCGACCGCAAAAAGGTTGAGCTTCCAGTGTCTATCCAGATGCCAGATAGCCGGTGCGGAAATTTCCACATCCACCGGCATTGGCAAATTGGATATGACTCTGATAAAATAAGCGATTTGCTGTTTTTTCATATCATCCGGCGCCAGAGCCAGAGTATAAGGTGTGCCGGAGTCATCCCGGAGCCGCTCATCCTCAATATCAGTGTGCCGATGGTGACGGCACTTGCGCTTGTCATCCGGAGCATGGATCAATACATATTCCCCGCCGTCACTGTCAAAATAGCGGGCAATCGGCATGACAAATGTTTCAATATTGTTGTGCGCGGCAATGATTTTACAGACCGTATCATAACGATCCGGAGGGATCTTCATCAACAGCAGAGGATCAAAATTTTCCCCTGGAATCGCATTTTTATCCCGCAGAACACAATATTCTCCCCATTGCATAACCTTTTCAAAGGGGAAATTTTCCGTCAATTTATACCGCGGCACTGCATCGAGGTGAAATGATACGGGCAGCTTGATACGATCTGCCGGCAGATGATCCATGAGCTTCTTCAATCTTTCAAATGCTTTCATATTGTTGTTTCTCATAAGCTGAAGAAGTTTGAAGATTCTGTCGTCAACATGCAGAGGTATCACATCATTTTTTACGTCGTATATCCGGCACAGAACCAGATAGAGACAGTGAAGATCATAGGCAATGCGTTCTTCCAGAAGAGAATCATATTCAGAAGTGTCACACTGATAGGGGATCGTGCGCACGGTAAGTTTTTCTTCCGAAACGGTGCCGTAATCCGAAAACATCGCATGGAAGGTATCCTGATACTCAAAGAGCAGGATATTATCCGTTTTGATGTCGCCGTGGGAGATACCGGCATTTTTCAGGGAGATGATCCCGGTGACCAGAGTGGCAGTTATCCGCATCACCTCATGCGGATCATCCAGCCACGGTTCATGGTTTTCGATCGCTCCGGTCAGGGTTCTGCCCTTGCGCATCAGGTAACAGGGATATATTTTATCTTTGTGCCTCAATGTCCCTGTCCAGCTGTGGAACTTCATCAAAGCGATCTCATATCTAATACCGCTGCGGTAGCGTTTGAGGCTTTTGAGTTCCTGTTCTGCCACGGGGGATTCCGGGTCGAGAACTTTTACCACCCACTCTTGAGTTCCCCACCGGCAAAAGTCAAAAACTGCTCCGGCACCGCCGCAGCCGAGCAAATTGCCCAGTTTGACTTTTTCATCGCACCCTGCGGAAACGGTTACTTCCTGACCGGCAAGCAGCAGCCACTTTTCTTCGGTCATTGGTAATTTTCCATTTCCCGCTTTTTCTGATTGTACATGGTGATGGCGGCGACGGCAAAATCATTGATCCTGCGGCTGGCGGTGGCGATGGAAATATCAAATTTTTCTGCGACATCCTGCAATTTATGTTTATATATGCGGTTAAGGATGAACATATTGTAATCATCAGCGGAATTTTTGGTTTTTACGCTTTTGAGCAGCTGCATGATCCCGGAAACCTCCAGTTTTTTTTCATCGAAATTTGTTTCCGGCTCACAGGTGCCGTTATACCCGTCAACCTCGAGTTTGCCGCCGAGGATCTCTTGAGCATTTTCAAAGGAGATTTCCTGGGGATTTTCCTTTTTCCGGTTGATATAGAGCTTTTTGACATCAATGGCTTTATTTTTTATCGACCGGTGAACGAGGTGGCTGAAGGTTCCTGCTTTGTAACCGTATCTATTCAGATTACGGATAATGCTGTTCAACACCTGTCCGGTGGCGGTGGAGATATATTTATCCTCCAGAGGGATGTTTTTATATCCCATCCAGTGCAGTTTTTTTCTCAAATTGTACGCGATGTATCCGCCGTAAATATAGCAGAAATCTTCGATCGCTTTTTCCCGGCGGCTTCTCATATCATCAATTTGATCAGCGGGGGTATCCCCGGTTTTTGCGAGCATATCGCCCATTACGGTCCGGGAGGTTTTATCAATGGAAAATCCGTTGCCGCCGGATGAATAACTTTTGTGGCTGGCGGCAAAAGAGTGGGATGCAGCGTACAAACTTTCGGTATCACAATTTTCCAGTACATTGAAAAACTCTTCGGATGAAATGATCGGCATGGGCGGTTCTCCTTTTTTGATTACCCCGTTAATATAACATAAATTTTGCTGATTTCAAGTGTCGCAATTACTCTCCGGAGAGGTTGTTTATGCCCCTGCAGGAAGTCCAAATTTTGTAATTTTGCGGTGTATTCTGCGAACAGCCTCCTTGAAATTCCAGACACTATCCTTTTTTGACATTTTTCTTCAAATCCAGTGCCATGCTTTTGTCAGGCGCGTTATTGATTGCAAACCGCAGAAAAATTTTCAAAAATTGTCAAAATTTTTCCAAAAACTCCAAAAATTTTTGAAAAAACATCCCGCTCATGCCGTATGTAATCGGTGTCAAAACAATAAACCGCCGGAGTTCCGGCAGAAAGGATGGAGTTATGCGAGTCAAATTTTTCGGAGCCAAAACCATTCGTAAATGGGGGAAATCCCGTCACCGCAGAGGGCATTACCGTCACTATCGCACCCGTTGACGGGGGCGGAATGGCAGGAGGAGTTATGAATAAAATCGGATGGATCATTCTTGCCGGGAGCGCAGTTCGTATCATGATACGTTTTCCTCACGTGCTTATGTATTTTCTGATGTTCATTATATTATATACGGTATTCCTCCGGCCGTGGATAACTTTTTTCAGCAGCAAAGGAGATGAATGATGAGAAAAATCCAGCGGAATGCGATTCTGGCATTGTCAATTTTCTGGTATCTGATTTTTTCGGTGATCTTTATATTTTTTCTCTACTGGGTGGTACAGTTTTTTATCGCTTTGGGGAGTGCTTGCGGGGTCGTGGCATGGATCTGCGGGATAGGAGTTATGATCTATATGATATGTTTTTCACTGGCAATGCAGGCATAAGCCAAAAATTTTATCGGAAATCGGAATGTCAGACAAAAGATGTCCGGCACAGTGTGATATATTTGGTTTTCAGAAAACAGTGGAAGGTTTTCTGTAAATAGCAACCTCAACCAAACCAACGAAAGGAGCAACCATGAAAAAGTACAAGTTGTGGGTCAACACCCGGAAAGGTCAGATCATCGTCGAAGTCGTCGCAAATTCCGCCATGGCGGCAATGGAGGCGGCAAAGGCGCAGGGCGGCCCGGGAGCCTACTGCGGCATCCTGAGTACCAGCAATGTTTAGGAGGTAATTTCAAAAGTTCTCAAAAAATCTTGAAAATTCCCGTCGCGATCTGAAAGCGGAGCGTTTTCGGGTGTTACCGCTGTGGGTAGCACCCTCAAACTACCAGCTTTCATCTCATCAACGGTATTTTTTCAATCTTTTTTTGATAGACTTTTGCCATTACCTCATCGGAGGAATTTCAAAAGTTCGCAAAAATTTTTGAAAATTCCTGTCGCGATCTGAAAGCGGAGCGTTTTTGGGTGTTACCGCCGTGGGTAGCACCCCTTGTCTCGGCGTAGAGTTGCGAAGCAACCGAAGCCGGATCAAACTACCAGCTTTCATCTCATCAACGGTATTTTTTTCAATCTTTTTTTGATAGACTTTTGCCATTACCTCATCGGAGGAATTTCAAAAGTTCTCAAAAATTCTTGAAAATTTACCGTTGCAACCTGAAACCGGGGGATTTCCGGATGCTGCCGCTGTGGAACAGCGCCTTGTGAAACACCGGTTCAGATCTCACCGGGGTTTGGGTGAAAAAAATTTTTCAGATACCGTATAATATCATCAGTTCCGTAAATAAAAGGAGAAAGAAATTATGGAAAAGAATGTTGAAAACACCGCCGCCGCACAGAGCAATCTGCTCTTCCCCCCTGAACGTATCGTAATGGGAGCAGCGGAAGCTGCCCGCAAAGTTCAGAAGTGCAGCGATTACAACGACAGCCGTTCCGAAGCACGGAATTTTTGCTGTTTCCACTTTCAGGGCGTTACCTTCAAAGGCGAAGACCTCAGCGGTGCCGAAGCCGCTTACGCGCTCTTTACCGACTGTATCTTTGAGGAGACCAGGTTGAACCGCATGGAGGGGCATTTCGCGGTCTTCAACAACTGCCAATTCAAAAACTGTACTTTGGAGAACTCCGATTTTTCATTCGCAACTATCTCTGATTGCAACTTTTACAACTGCAATCTCAAAGGCTGTGACTTCCCCTTCGCCAGCGGCAACTTCTCTGCAGTTTCCTGCATGATGGAGCGCGCCACTTTCAATAACAGTACCTTTTTTATGAACCTTACCTCTGTCAACGGTACGGGATTGGAGGCGAACTGTGCCAAAATCGAGATTGATGCCGTCTCCTCTTCGCTCAGAAGAGCTGAATTCAATGACAGCACCCTTGCGGGCAAAATCAGCCGCAGTGATCTGAGTGATGCGGAGTTCAACCGCAGTGATCTTTCTGCCCTTTCCCTGGAAAATAATGCCTCACACGGCATTGAAGCTGAAGATGCTGAAGGTTTTGACGATGTTTTTGATCAAGCCTTTGAAGAGGCGTTGAATGACCTTGAATTCGATGAGGATTGAGAGTTTTCAGCATAACCTTTCCCGCCCCCGGAAAATTTCCGCCGGGGCGGGAGCAATACAGGAATTTTACCAGTGATGAATGATAATATGACCAGACGCACCATCCTTGCTCCCGGAGAATTTTTCCGGAAAGTTGACATTGCCGGAAAAAACACCCGGAATACCGTAAGCTGTGAGGTAAGTTTCCTGAATATTGAGATCAGTGATCTTACTCTGGAAAATACCTCCGTTATCCGGGCGGATTTTTCCTTTTCCAAAATTTCCGGTATCGTATTTTCCGGTATCGACTTTGAAGGCAGTGAATTTAACTTCACTGAATTTTCCAATGTCAGATTTATCCGGTGCAAGCTCCACCGCAGTGCTTTTGATTACGCTTCGATGGCGGGGGTGGAGTTTGTTGAGTGTAATTTGGATTCAAGCTCTTTTGATTTTGCCTCCGGAGAAATATTTTTTTGCTCCTGCAAAGTTCACGGAGTTGAGTTCCATCACGCTTCGGCTGAACTGCACTTTGAAAATTGTGCCGGTCAGTGTATTGAATTCAATTATTGCCCTGATTTGAAACTTTATGCGGTAAATTGTGACTTTCATCAGGGACTTTTTAACGACAGTACCATTGCCGGAGAACTTCGCGGCTGTTTTCTTTCCGAAGCAGATTTTTTGTGCAGTGACTGTACCGCGCTCCGGTTTGCGGAGTGCAAAATGCGCGATCTTTCCATCGACGGATCTTCCGGGGTCGTTTCCGGAAATGGCGATGATGATGATTCAGATTTTGAACAATAATAAGTTGTAAAAGAAGGAGCTTACTTATGGAAAACAATAATTCTCTTATCAGCAAAGTGGAAAATCAGCGGTTGTTCGGTAAAGGTGTGGACTTTTTCAAAGCCTATTACACCTGTATCGGTATCCGGAATATTCTCAATGTGATCGGTGTGAAAACCTCCGGTGATCATGACTGGTTCAACGCCGTGGCAGAGTATGTCACCGCCGATGAACTTGCATCATTGTATGACCGGATCATCAGCCGCGAGAGCCGGAAAAATCTTGCCGCCTCAAGAAGTCACCGCACCCCGCCGGAGATCGGCGAGGAGGACCCCGATGACATCATCAGTTATCTCAGTAAAAATCCGGTTTACCGCCGCAAGATGTGGAAGGCACTCAAACTTATTTACGATAAACGGGTTTTGCAGTACAAAACTCTGGTCGAAAATGAGGAACGGGAAAAATCCGCCGTGAATATCCGTTTCAATGAGATGAAAAAGATCTTTGACCTCAATGACCGGGAGTTTCACCTGCTGGTCGCGGTATTCCTCAGTCAGACCAGGGTGTGCGAATTGGGCGACTTCGATATCAACCGTTACCGCTCGGCGGAAAAGGTGGAAGCCGCTTCCCGCATCCTCGGTCTCCTTGAGGTGGAAACCGCTGAACTTCTCAAAGATGAGAATAATATCCGCAAATACGGACTTCTGGATGATGATATGGAACTGGATCAGACCTTCCTCTCATATCTTTCCGGAATCAGTTCCAAGCCCCTTGCCGAGAGGTTTTGGACGAAATACCGGGGCGAAGTTTTGCCGTGGAACTTCCATGGTCAGCTGGCGGAAAAACACGGAACTGTTTTGAAACGGATGATCAAAGCCAAAAATCAGAATAATATTCTCCTTTTCGGTGTCCCCGGCAGCGGCAAGAGCAGTTTTGCCGTCAGTCTGGCAAACGAACTGGGCCGAGATCTCTATTTCATCGCTCAAAATAATGATGACAGCAAAAAGATGAGTTACAGTCCGGCTTTCCGCTATGCGGCGCTGGCGGTCGCTCAGAAACAGCTCGCCCCGGAAACCTCTATTCTGGTCGTGGATGAAGCGGATAAGATGCTTGCCAACGACTCTTTCGGCGGCGGATTGATGAGCCTTTTCGGTCTCAATGTCAGAAACAGCCGGGACGGGGAGGCAAAGGGGCAGCTCAACAGCGTTCTTGACTCCTCCTGCCACTCCATTTTGTGGATCGCCAACAGCAAACATGAAGATATTGATCCCAGTTCCCGGAGACGGTTTGATTATTCGGTCTTTTTTGACGATCTTTCCTCTATGGCACGAAAGCACATCTGGCAAAATGCTCTGGAGTTTTACCATTGCGAAAATAAACTCAGCGAGGCTTTTATTGAAAGAGTTTCCCGGCGTTACCATGTCAATGCCGGAGGAGTCTCCATTTCAGTGAAAAATGCCGCCGCCATCTGTGGAAAAAATCCGGAACTTGTTTTTGAAAAAGAGGTCATGGAATTTCTCAAAGCCCATTGCAATCTTCTGGGCATCCCGGAAACTCCGGAAGAACACGAACCGGCAAGGGATTACTCTCTGGAGGGGTTGAATATCCGCAGCGGTATTCAGCTCCCCCGGCTGGTGGAGGCATGTAAAAACTATTTGAAAAAGTCCGGAGATATTGTTGCCGACCGGGATCAGCCCCGGCTGTCGATCCTCCTTGCCGGTGTTCCCGGCAGCGGCAAAAGTGAGTTTGTAAAATATCTGGCAAAGGTTCTGGATAAAAAACTCTGCGTCAAAACCGCCAGTGATCTGCTCAATAAGTATGTCGGCGGCACTGAGCAGAGGATCGCCAATGCCTTCGCCGAGGCGGAAGCTGAAAATTCTATCCTCTATATGGATGAACTGGATTCCATGCTCTCCAGCCGGGATGGTGCGGTCAGAAGCTGGGAGGTCAGTCAAGTCAATACTCTGCTCAGTGAAATGGATCGTTTCCGGGGAATTTTTATCGGCAGCACCAATTTGCTGCAGCGGATCGATCAGGCTGCCTTGCGGCGCTTCTCTTTCCGGCTCCAATTCGATTATCTTGACGATCCGGGCAAGGAGGTGTTTTACGACGTCTATTTTACCAGACCGATGAATCTGAAAAAACTTACTGAAGCTCAGAAAAAGAGACTCTTTGAAATAGATAAACTTACTCCCAGTGATTTCCGGAATGTGCGTCAGCAGTTTTTCTATCTCAGTGACGGGAAACTTTCCAACTCCGAGATCATTGAGGCGCTTGCAAGCGAAGTTTTGAGCAAAACTTCCGGTTCCGGCAGCCGTGGTCTGGGTGAGGTCGTTCATAAAATGGGTTTTTGACGGAGACTGCAATGAAAAATTATCTTTACTTTGCCTACGGCAGCAACCTCAACCGGGAACAGATGACAAGGCGCTGCCCGGAATCAGTCGGCATTTCAACTGCCGCTCTTCCCGGATGGGCGCTGGCTGAACGCACTTACGCGGATATTGAACCGGCTCCCGGGGAGTGGGTCAATGGCGCTCTTTATCAGATAAGCGCCAACGATCTGGCGGCTCTGGATCACTTTGAAGGCTACCCCGGATATTACACCAGAATCGAGGTGGATGTTACCGATAACCGGGGGGTGTTCCGCAAGGCATGGGTCTACACCATGACTGAAGAGTACAAGGATTTCCGTAACCGCAGACCGTTTTCCGGCCGTTACCGGGAAATTTGTTCCACCGGCGCTCAGGAGTGGGGCATCCCCGATGCTTTTGCTCCTGAAGCGGATACCGGATACACGTTGTGGCAGGATAAAAATATCCCCGATGCCGCAAGGGGGATCGAAGAGATGCTTGAGTTTCTCAAATCATCCGGACCGCTGCCGAAAGCCAAACATCTTTGGATCGGGGCGCGGGTGGTCATCACCCTGAAAAAGCAGAATATTCCGGGGGAGTTCGGATTTTATCCCGCTCCTCTGGAAGTGACCACCTCCCATGCCCGGCAGTTGAGCTGGGTATTCAATGATCTGAGCAGACTTTTCCGGAAAAAACTGAACAGTATGAATAAATTCTGTTTCTACGGTTCTCTGGCAGAGTGCGCCGGTGAAGCACTTCTGGCAAATCCTGAAATTTCTGCAAGGGAAATTTGTTATCGAACAGTGCTGAAGGCAAAGGAGAGTTGCGGATCTTTGATTTGAACCGCAGTTTTACAGGAGTTTCCGGAGAAAACTGGCGGTATGGGATGAGCGGTTTTTGCTGACCTCTTCCGGCGTGCCGCAGGCGATAAGTCTGCCGCCGCCGTCGCCCCCCTCCGGGCCAAGATCGATCAGGTGATCGGCGGTTTTGATCACATCCAGATTGTGTTCGATAACAAAGACACTGTTGCCCATATCCCGCAGACGGAAAAGCACTTTGAGCAGTTGATCTATATCTGCCAGATGCAGTCCGGTGGTAGGTTCATCAAGGATGTAGACCGTGTGACCTTTGGGTACTCTTGACAACTCAGAGGCAAGTTTCATCCGCTGGGCTTCGCCGCCGGATAAGGTGGTGGCGCTCTGACCGAGTTTCAGATAACCCAGACCCACATCCTGAAGAGTCTGCAGTTTCCGCTTCAAAGGCAGGATATTGGAGAATAATTCCAATGCCTGATCAATGGTCAATTCCAAAACTTCATGGATATTCAGCCCTTTGTAGCGCACCTGCAGAGTCTCATTGTTGAAACGTTTGCCGCCGCAGGCAGCACAGGTGACTGTGGCATCGGCGAGGAACTGCATTTCGATTTTGCGGATGCCGTCTCCGGCGCACTCTTCGCATCTGCCGCCTTTGAGGTTGAAGCTGAATCTGCCCTGATTGTAACCCCGCATTTTCGCTTCCGGCACTTCGGCAAAAAGTTTGCGGATAATGTCAAAGGCTCCGGTGTAAGTCGCGGGGTTGGAGCGGGGAGTTCTGCCGATGGGACTCTGATCGATAACGATCGCTTTATCCACATTTTCCAGACCTTCAACTGCTTCACAGGCGCCCACAGGTTCATCCTGAATATTTTTTGCGGCATTGAGCGCCCGCACCAGAATACCGTTGACCAGAGAGGATTTCCCCGAACCGGAAACTCCGGTAATGCAGGTGAGGGTGCCGAGAGGAAACTTCACGGTGACATTTTTCAGGTTGTGAAATGATGCCTTTTTGACGGTGATGAAATTGCCGTTGCCCTTGTTCCGCACTGCCGGGACGGCGATTTTACGTCTGCCGGCGAGGAAATCCCCGGTCAGTGAGCGGGGAAATGAGGGGATCTCTTCCGGAGTTCCGATTCCGACGATCTCTCCGCCGTTCACCCCCGCTGCCGGGCCGAGATCCACCAGGTAATCCGCCCGGCAGATGGTGTCAAGGTCATGCTCCACCACAATGACGCTGTTGCCCAGATCCCGGAGTTTTTCCAGTGTGGCAAGAAGCATGTCGTTATCCCGCTGATGCAGACCGATGGAAGGTTCATCAAGGATGTACAATACTCCCACCAGACCGCAGCCAAGCTGGGTGGCAAGGCGGATCCGCTGAGCCTCTCCGCCGGAAAGGGTACTGCTTACCCGGTTGAGGGTGAGGTAGTTCAACCCCACGTCGCAAAGAAAGGTGAGGCGGCTGCCGATCTCTTTGATCACATCGGCGGCGATAACGGAGTGTTCTTCATTGAGTTGAAGCGAAGAGACGAACTCCTTTGCCTGAATGATGCTCATGGCGTTGAATTGAGCCAGATTTTTGCCGCCGACAGTCACTGAAAGCGCCAGCGGATTGAGCCGGTCGCCGTGACACTCCGGACAACACCGGGGACTCTGATACGCCGCCAGCCGCTCCCGCACGGAATCGGACTCCGTTTCCACCATCCGGCGGCGGAGATTTTCCAGAACTCCCTCAAAGGGCTTTGCCCAATGGTATTTTTTGCCGTGCATGTAGTAATCAAATTCCAGATTGTTGCTGCCGGTACCGTAGAGCAGTTTGTGTTTGAAATCTTCCGGCAGTTTGGCAAAGGGCGTGGTCAGAAGGGAGGGATCGCCGAATTGTTCGGCAAATTTCCGCAGGATCATATTGTAGTAGATTATCAGATGGCGCGGACCGCGCCGCCAGCCGGGAATCGCACCGTTTTTCAGTGAAAGCGAGGGATCGGGAACGACTTTTTCCGGGTCCATGCAGAGTTGAACTCCCAAGCCGTTGCAGCATTTGCAGGCGCCGTAGGGGGAGTTGAAACTGAAGTTGCGCGGGAGCATTTCGCCGAAAGAGATGCCGCAATCGATACAGGCAAGTTTTTCACAGAAACTCTTTTCGGTAACTTCGCCGTCTTTTTCAATGAGCGCCGTCAACACCCCGTTGCCGTGTTTCAATGCCGTTTCCACCGAATCGGTCAGACGGGAACGGTCAACTGAACCGGTTTTCAACCGGTCTACCACTGCTTCGATGGTGTGGCGCAGATTTTTTTCCAGCGGTTCATTCTCATCATCCAGCATGAGTGTTGCGCCGTCGATACGGGCGCGGATAAAGCCGTCACTGCGGAGCTTTTCCAATATATCCCGGTGTTCACCTTTGCGACCGGAAACCACCGGAGCAAGGATGGTGAGTTTGCTCCCGGCATCCAGCGCCATCAACTGCAGGGTGATCGCTTCAGCGGATTGGGAGGCAAGCTCCTTGCCGCACTTCGGACAGTGGGGCGTGCCGCAATGGGTGTAAAGCAGACGCAGATAGTCGTAAATTTCCGTCACTGTGGCGACGGTGGAGCGGGGCGTGCCACCGGCACTGCGCTGTTCAATGGCGATAGCCGGGGCGAGACCTTCGATATGATCGACTTTGGGTTTCTGCATCAGGTCGAGGAACTGTCTGGCGTAAGCGGATAAACTTTCCACATAGCGCCGCTGTCCTTCGGCGTAAAGGGTGTCGAAAGCCAGAGAAGACTTGCCCGAACCGGATAAACCGGTGATCACCACCAAGCGGTTGCGGGGGATGGTCAGGTCGATATTTTTCAAATTGTGCTGACTTGCACCGCGGATAATGATGTTTTCAACCATTTTCACCAACCGAAAGCCTGAAACGCCAATGCGGTATAGATTTTGCTGTCCACGCCGCAATCATCCATTTCCATCTTTTTGACAAATCCGGCAAGTTCGCTGATCTTCACCCGGAAAACTTCGATATTTTCGCTCTCTTCCTGATGGTTCGGGGGGATCATGCCGCCGGGGTAACGGGTTCCGTTGATCTCCATTGCCGCCAGTACGATGGATTCCCCGGTCATGCCGGGAGAACTGTAACCGCCGGTGGTGCAGCTGAGGACTTTGCCCTCAAAGCCGGTCTCTTCATAGAGTTCACGCACGGCGGTGACTTCGGGAGTTTCGCCGGGGTCGATCAATCCGGCGGGAAACTCCACCATCAATTTTCCGGCAGGCGGACGGAATTGGCGGATAAGCACCAACTCGTTATCCGGCACGATCTTCGCCACGATAAACACCGCATGAGCCACGCCGGAACTGCCGGTACGGTCGACCGCTTCCCAGTTCCGGTCAACGCCGTGGGCATCGGTATAGTAAATTTTCCGGCAGGCAAGAAATTTGCCGGAATAGAGCATTTCACTGCGGTCGATCCGTACTTTCACTTTTTCACCTCACTCAAAGATGAATTGACCGAATTCCGCCGGAACGTGGAAACAACACTTTTCAAGCGGCATCCAGCTCAGCCAGGTGGGGTGGGAAGAGCGGTCGGCACATTTGGTGAAGTTGGCAGTCCAGACGGTTCCGGATTCCGGAACGGCACAGCCGGTGTATTTGACGAAAAACTCCACCGGAATGGCAAAACCCAGATACCAGGTCACAGGTTCAGTGAGTTCTTCAGTGATCCTTGAAGGCATGGTGTGGTAACGGCCGAAGGTTTTCATATCCTCATCGGGGATGACGATGAAATCTTTTTTCTTCAGATCGCCGCAGCGGTAGAGGAGGAAGGTTCCGCCGCAATTCATCTCAAAATTGAAGTAATATTCACTGCCGGCAGGCTGAACGAAGAACTCCACACAGCTATCCTGACAGACCATATCCTGATCTTTTTCCGCTCTGGCGACCACATAACGGTCTTCCACCCGGTACAAACCGCAGATATTTTTGCCGTCAAAGAGCATTTTCAGCTGAACCTTGGGGGTGTGGTCGCTGTTTTGTTCAAAGCCGTAATCGACAACAGCGATGTTGGCATTCGCCCACATTTCAGATTCCCAACCGGCGGCAAGATCCACCGGGACTGCAGATTTTTTAATGGTGTAACTTTTCATTTTTCTACTCTTTCCTTATTTTAGCGGCACTCCGTTATGCGCCGTTATTTTTTGATAATCTTCCAAATCTTGTTATAACCAAACCGGAACTTATACCCAAACATTTCCATCAACGTATAGAACATATCACATAAGTTGTGATTTGTCAACCCGGCATACACGGGTCAGCTCCACGCGG
Organism: Victivallaceae bacterium; assembly: GCA_045605305.1. Lineage (GTDB taxonomy): Bacteria > Verrucomicrobiota > Lentisphaeria > Victivallales > Victivallaceae > UBA1784. Next base: position 157 of record JAZUPS010000014.1, on the reverse strand, counting down.
TGGAGGCAGTGCGGGGTAAGGTCGCGGGTAACTCAAGGCGTGGGGCAGGAAGGGTACTGTCGTACACGAGTGCAAACACGCCCGCAGATTTGCCGGGAGATTGCCCGCAATGCGCCACCGGCTTGTTCCGCCGCAGCCCCGGTTGAGGGCGAAGCTA
>JAZUPS010000013.1:0-2920 GCA_045605305.1 Victivallaceae bacterium | reverse complement strand
GTGTACGGTTTTCTGGTGCTGGGCTGGGGAGTTTCAATGTTCCTTGTCTGGAAAACTTGCGGCAAAAAAGCAGATTCTAAAGAAAGTGATTTTTATGGAGATGCGGCAATATATTACTTTCTCTATCCGGAGCAATCCGCCATTGAAAAAATAAATACTTTGCTCGAAGGCTTGCCACCTGAAAATTCAGTAAAAGGTATCAACAATCCCGAAGAACCGGAAACGCTTTCCGGAGAGGTTACACACTGATAGAAATATTGTAAAAGCCTTTGAACAAAAGAGTTTTACAAAATAATAGCAAGGATGATTTTTTCAGCAAGATTAAAAGGGGGATAAAAAAAATGGCGGCTGCAATTTTTATCTTCCCCCGCCATTCTGAACCGCATTTTGAGGCAGAAACTTCAGAATTTCGCTGTGAAATCAAATTCTGAAAAACGCTTCACTTTTATTCAGAAAAACTCAAAACGGCAAAAGCGGTCAATTTTTACGCAATGAGAATACAGAAAGCCCGCCGCTGGAAGTTTCACGGTAAAGAGAAGGCATATCTCTGCCGGTTTGCAACATTGTTTGAACAACTGCATCAAACGAAACAAAGTGAGTTCCATCTGATAATAATGCCATTTCTGCGGCGATGATCGCACGATTGGCGGCGATGGCATTACGTTCGATACAGGGGATCTGAACCAATCCCAGAACGGGATCACAGGTAAGTCCGAGAAAATGTTCAAGACCGATCTCTGCGGCGTACTCTATTTGCGGAACAGTTCCGCCGAAAATCGCTGCAGTTGCTGCAGAAGCCATTGCACAGGCAACCCCGATCTCTCCCTGACAGCCGACTTCCGCACCTGATATCGAACCGTTCTGTTTGACCAGATTGCCGATCAAACCGGCAATTGCAAGAGAATGTATCTGTTCGGTTCTGCACAAGTTGCGGGACTCCCGGCAGTAACGCATAACAGCAGGCAGAACCCCGCAGCTTCCGCAGGTTGGTGCAGTAGCCACAATCCCGAGAGAAGCATTTTCTTCAGCGACAGCATAAGCATAAGCTGACAGGAGTCCGGTGCGGCGGATATCTTCCCGCAGGGCGATGGCTTTTAGATAAACGTTTCTGGATTTGCGGGCAAGGTTAAGTCCACCGGGCAAGACGCCATCACAAAGTAATCCTCTTTCCACGGACAGTTCCATGCAATCAAGGATTTCTTCAAGATACTCCATAATATCAGGATCGTCAAAGCGTTTGACAACTTCCCACAACGGGATTCCCTCCTGACGGCAGTAATCCATAATTTCCTGCATCGATTTGAAAGGGTAACAATCAGGAGTCGTATCAGCCGCATCCTCTTCCACCAGAGTACCGCCGCCGGTAGAATAAAAAACGCTGCTGCCAAGTTCACCTCCGCCGGAGTCAAAAGCGGTTAATTTTATGGCATTGGGATGATAATCCATTGTTATTTCCGGCTTCCAGATGATATTCACCGGTTGCGGAGCCAATGTTTGAATAATTGCCAAATCTGTAAAGTGCCCTTTCCCGGTCGCAGCAAGGCTGCCATAGAGTGTTGCTTCGTAAGAGACAGCATTGCTGTGGCGTACTTTAAAAAATCCGGCTGCACGAGACGGAGCCATTGTATGACTGCTGGAAGGGCCGCGGCCAATGCGGAAGAGTTCCTTCAAAGTCTTCATATATTTCCTTTCTGATTCAAATCAACGAAAAATAGAATTCTGTTGTGTACCCGACCGAACCGGCAACCGCCAACAGAGCGGAGAAAAGGATTAAACGCAATTTGCTTTCAGCCATAAGATTATCTCCTTTCGGAGTTTAATATAACACTGCATCAGAAAAAATCAAGACGGCTTGCCGCCGTTTAAGCGAAGCGCTGAAAAAAGAAACACATCCACCCGCTGACAGGCGGCAACTTCACAAGTGAGCAGAGCGAACGTCTTCACAAGTGGAATGAAATGGAGCGTCTTCACAAGTAAGTCTTCTCTGGAGTTTGGTGAAGATGTGAAGAAAACCTTCGGTTTTGAGTGAAGAGCTTTTGTTGGCACAAAAGCGTGAAGAGAAGACTTGCGTCTTCGTTCGCCATTTTTTTCAAAAAAAATGGCGGAGAGAGAGGGATTCGAACCCTCGATTATTCTCCTTGTAAAATCACGCTTAAAAAGATGTTTTATTCCGCCTTTTGAGCGTAAATTTCTCAAATTTTAACATTATATGGCACTTCTCTCTGCTTGAAGAAAATCCACCATAAATGGGGAAATCCGGAGATTTTTCACCACAAAGTGGGGAAGAATGGGGACGCCCATAATTGCACTTAATCAGCCTCGAAACAGCCGCAATCCACCATGAATTGCTGAAAACCATTTCGATGCCATAATATAGCACGACAACACAATTTTACAAGCCAAGCAACATAGAATAAAGAAGAATGAACCGTAGTCGTAGACAAATAAAAGCATCCATATTGGCGTTTGGTTAAATATTTTGAACAGGAAGGCAAGAAAAAAAGAGTTTTTCGGTTGCGTTTTGCCCGATGTAGTAGTATATTATGACAAGATTCCACAGAAGGTGTTCTCGGAAAATTTAGGACTTGTGTAAATAACAAAAATTGAATATACCGGCTAACCGGTGTTTCGCCTACTCAGAAATTACCACTTTTAAAATCATCTGGCGGACATACGGGTGTGTCGCATTGTATCTTCGTGTACTAATGCGGCAGCCTGCTTGTCGAGATGATTGGGCTGTGGTAAGCCTCTGAGTACGGCAAGTTGGGCTTGCCGCTCTTTTTTTTGTCTGAAGCGGCAGAAAGGACTGCCGTGAAGATCAAACTGTTCCTGTTTCTGTTGGGTTGCATCGCATTTCTTTGTGGTGCTGCTGAAAAATCTGAATTTGATAATCTGCTGTTGGGAAATCCAGGCAAGGCAG
>JAZUPS010000012.1:0-21873 GCA_045605305.1 Victivallaceae bacterium | reverse complement strand
GGACAAGTGCGCTGGGCGCAGGGCATGGTATCGGTATACCTCCTGCGGCTTGCATGGGGGTGCTATACTTTGTACCGTAGTTCCATCCGATGATAATTGAAGATTTCATAAGCGTTTGAAATTTGAAAAAAACACTAATCCGGTATATATTGTATAGAAAACCATATTTTAATGAAAGAGGTCATTTCAAGATTTTGTGAAGACTTTTGAAATTGCCTCGGAAAGTTCAATAAATTCAGAAAGGATTTTTATATTATGCCGCAGGACATCAGAAATTTTTCCCGTTCAAAAATTTTGGTTTCCCCCTCCATACTCGCCGCCGATTTTTGTGAACTGGGCAGAGAGTGTGAAGAGGTGGTAAATGCCGGAGCTGAAATGCTCCATTTGGATGTGATGGATGGCAAAATGGTTCCAAATATCTCCTTCGGTGTGCCGGTGATCACCTCTTTGCGAAAGAAGAACTCCGCGCTCTTTGATGTTCACCTGATGATCGACCGTCCCCTTTTCTACACACCCGCATTTGTGAAAGCCGGGGCGGATCACATCACTTTTCACGTTGAAAGTTCCGATGATCCGATCAAAACCATTGAAGCTATCCACGCTCACGGCTGTACTGCCGGTATGTCTTTGCGCCCCGGCACCCCTGCCGAAGAACTTTTTCCCTATCTCGACCAGTTGGAAATGGTTCTGGTAATGACCGTGGAACCCGGCTTCGGCGGACAGAGTTTCATGGCTGACCAGCTCCCAAAAATCGCCGCATTCCGCAAAGAGATCGTGCGCCGCAAACTGAATTGTCACATCGAAGTTGACGGCGGCATCGGTGAAAAGAATGTCGGTCTCGTTGTCGGCAGCGGAGCCAACGTCATCGTCGCCGGAACCTCTGTTTTCCGTCACCCCGAAGGAATGGCTGCCGGAGTGAAAGTCCTTCACGACGCGCAGGATAAACTTGATTGTGACCTCTAATTCCGGAGTTGAAGATGATTGAACTGGATTTTCAGAAAAGCGGCGGTCTGATCCCCGCTATCGCTCAGGATTGGCAGACCGGTGAAGTCCTGATGCTTGCTTACATCTCCCCGGAGTCTTGGGCGGAGACCATCAAATCCGGCTGTGCCACCTACTTTTCCCGCAGCCGGAACAAGCTCTGGAAAAAGGGCGAATCCAGCGGACACTTTCAAAAGATCCGTTCAATTCTTGTTGACTGCGACCTCGATACCGTTATTTTCAAAGTCGAACAATCCGGCGCAGGAGCTTGCCATACCGGCCATTACAGCTGTTTCTACCGGGAGATCCACGGTGATGAACTGCGGGAAATTTCCGATACGGTCTTTGATGCTGAAAAAGTTTATCAGGAGAAAAAATGATCAGTGCCATAAATATTCTGCGCCGGGAACTGCCGGATTTGAAGATCTCTGAAAAACGCAGTTTCAAAGAGTTGACCTCCCTCGGGGTCGGTTCTGCTCCGCTGCCATTTCTCCTTGAACCGGATGATACGGAACAGTTGACCGTCATCCTGAAAACTCTCCGCAGCCGGAAAGTTCCATTTTTCCTCTTCGGAGCAGGAACCAATCTGGTCGGAACCGATACCCCATTGAAAGCAATCGGTATCCGCCTTTCCGGAAAACACTTTTCCCGGGTGGCGATCGACGGAAATGAAGTCCAGTGCGGCGCATACGCCCGTCTGCCGCTGCTGGCGGCGCTCTGCGGCAAAGCCGGTCTGGGCGGTTTGGCGCCCCTTTCCGGCATCCCCGGAACCATCGGCGGCGCACTGAGAATGAATGCCGGTGCCAATGGCACGGAAATCGGTTCTCTGGTCAAGGAGGTTTCCGGTGTTTATGCTGACGGTTCACCTTACCATGCCGGAAAAGCTGAATTGGAGTGGTTCTACCGCGGCAGTTCAATTCCGGAAAATGTGATCATCACCGATGCGGTTTTCACTCTGAATGAGAGTAATTCCGCATGGGAAGAGGAGGAGATCTGCCGGGAATCGGAACGGCGCCGCAAACGGGAACCTGCCGGAAGAACCGCCGGATGCGCCTTCCGCAACGTCTCCGATATTGACCCCGCCGGTAAACTTATTGACCAGTGCGGCTTGCGCGGTTTGCGCATGGGCGATCTGATCGTCTCTCCCCAGCATGCCAATTATATTATGAATATGGGGGATGCGGAGGAAAAGGATTATCTGGAACTTATCCGCATCATCCGCAGAGCGGTCAGTGCCAAACACGGATTTTACCTTATTCCGGAAATCGTGCCGGTCAATCCGGAACTTTCCGCTCTGATCGAAAATGACACCCCCGCTCCGAAAGTCAACCTTCTCTGCGGCGGAGTGAGCAGTGAAAGGGAGGTCTCCCTCGCCGGAGGCGAAATCGTTACCAAAGCCTTGCGCAAAGCCGGATTCAAGGTCGAAAAAAGCGACATCCGCGATTGCACAGTCATTCAGTCCATGCGGGATGCCGATGTGGTTTACCCTCTGCTCCACGGCGGATTCGGTGAAGACGGTACATTGCAGAAGGTACTTGAAGGTGAATCCATCCGTTTTGTCGGTTCCGGTTCAGCGGCAAGTCAGCTGGTAATGGATAAGATACTGACCAAAAAGCTCCTTGACCGCATTGCGCTGCCGACGGCGGCATGGGCGATAGTTTCCCGGCATGAGCGGCAGTTCCCGGCGCATTTACAGTACCCGGTGATCCTCAAAGCTCCCTGTGAAGGCTCATCCGTGGGCATTGTCAAAGTCAACAGTGCCGCCGAGTGGGAAATGGCGCTGGATGAGGAGTTCAAATACGCCGATGAATTGCTGGTGGAGGAGTTTATTTCCGGAGTGGAAATCAGTATCCCGGTGCTCAACGGAGAAGTTTTGGAGGCGATCGAAATCGTTGCTCCCACCGGATTTTATGACTATGATTCCAAATATCACAGTGATGAGACTCAATATTTCATGCCGCCGCGGGAACTGCCACAAGCGGTGCTTGAGCTGGCAAAAGATTGTGCTTTGAAGTTCTATCACGCCGCCGGATGCCGGGATATTCTCCGGGTGGATTTTATCGTGGATGGGGATGGTGTGCCGCGGATACTGGAGGGGAACAACCTTCCCGGCAATACCGAACACAGCCTCGTTCCCAAAGCTGCCCGTCACGGCGGCATGTCGATGGAAAAGATGGTTTCGACCATGGTTTACTGTGCCATGAAACGCTCCGGTGAACCGCCTTTGACTCAGGCAGTTGCCAAAGAGACACCTGCGGGAAGGTTTTTCCGCAGATTCTTCAACACGCTTTTCAATCTTGCGGCATTTGCCGCCGGCGGCGTGATGATCTATGCCGGACAGACCGGCGGCTGGAACAAATACTCCTCCATCGCCCTGACTGCCGGAGGATTGCTCCTTGCCATTTATGCATTGTGCCGTCAATTTGACCGGAAATAGGGAAGCATTATCATGGCGGAAAAGAGTTTTTTTCACGAAATCCATCAGGAACTTGATGCCAAACTGGTTCCCGACGGCAAGTACCAGCTGCCGCTTTTTTACCCCGGCGGAGCTGTTGCCGAACACCGTCACACCCTTGCCGGAGCATCCTTGTTTGACCGTTCCGGCACCGGATGTTTTCAAATTGCCGGAAAAGATGCCGGAAAAAAGCTGGATAAACTCTTTTTCCGCAGCTCTTCGGCACTGAAAGTCGGTTCATCCATGAGCAACTTCATGCTGACCGCGCAAAAAACCTTTGCCGCCGTCTTCACCCTCAACCGGATGCAGGAGGATGATTTCATGCTTCTGCTCGACCGGGAAGTGCCGGATAAAAACCGGAATTTTCTCCTTGATTCAATCGAAAAAAGCGGCTTGACGGTGCGTGATCTGAGCGGAATGATGGCAGTTTTGCACCTTTCCGGAGCGAAAGCCGGAGAGGTTCTCCTTGAAGCCGGTGCGGCAAGTTTTCCGGAAAACGCATGTTGGCAAATGGCGGAAGTTGCCGATGAAGACGGGGATAAGTTCCGTTGCATCGTCACCCGGCACGACCGTTTCGGCGTTCCCGGCTTCGATCTCTGCGTAAATGCCGACAACGCATTGGAGTTTTACGGTGCGCTCTATCGGATAAATGGAATTTCTCCGGCTGGTTCAGCGGCATGGGAATCGCTCCGGCTGGAAAGTTCTCTGCCCGCATTTCCCGGTGAACTCCATGACGGAGTCACCCCGGCAGAGTGCGGATTTCCGGTGGAAAATCCGGCTCAACTGCCTTCCAGACTGGCAATAGCGGAAACTGCCCGCCATGCGGCACTGCCCGGAACAGTGGTCAAATTGAGCGGCGGGATCGCCGCCGGGGTGGTCACATCCGGAGCATACTGCCCGAAAATCGGCAAGGCGCGGATCTTCTGCCGCCTCGACGGAAGTGTCGATCTGGAGTCTCCGGCGGAAGTAACACTTCTGATCAACGGCAAAGAGGAAAGTGCCATCTTATCCGTGTTCAGTATCGCCGACAGCGGGCTGTGAACCGCCAAGATCGGGATTTGAAACAGTGCGTTTGAATTACTTTTGAAATTATCTCATTTGACAAAAAGCACTTTCGATGCTATATTAAGTAGAAAACAGTTATGGTTTTGGAATCTTGATTCGGATTTTTCTGAATCTCAGCAGGGAAAATCAACTCCCGCTGAACCACGAGGTTTCCGGAGCTGGCGCGATTTAAGAGACAGTTGGCATACCTGCGCAGCGGGTGGCAAAAGAAGAAAAAGGGGGAGGGGTTCTCCTGAAAGCTGTTTCGGCGTGTTGACTTCGCTGCCCCGGGGTTTGCGGTAAAAAATAAACTTGACAGGGGAAAAAATGAAACTGGCAGAAGCAACACACATTTGTCTCTACTCCGGATGCGGACACCCGGAGCTGTCGCAGAATATTGCGAACTATCTCGGAGTCAGTCTGGGAAAAGTCCATATCACTCACTTTCCTGACAGCGAGATATTCGTTCAGTTTGAAGAAAACGTCCGTCGTGCCGATGCTTTTCTGATCCAGCCGACCTGTACTCCGTCAAACGAGAACCTGATGGAGATGCTCATTATGATCGACGCCGCCAAACGTGCCAGCGCCGCCCGTATCACTGCCGTGCTGCCCTACTTCGGTTATGCCCGTCAGGATCGCAAAGATAAACCCCGGGTCCCCATCACCGCCAAACTGGTCGCCAATCTGCTGACCTGCGCCGGTGCCGACCGGATATTGACGATGGATCTCCACGCCCAGCAGATCCAGGGCTTTTTCGATATTCCGGTGGATCACCTCTACGCCCGTCCGGTGCTGGTTCCCCATTTGAAAGAACTTATCGGTGACAATGGCGTGGTCGTTGCCCCCGACTCAGGCAGCACCAAAATGGCAATGGCATACTGCGACATGCTCTCCGCCGGTTTCGCCGTGGTCTGCAAACGCCGTATCAACGCCACTACCGTTGCCTCCAGCCATTTGGTCGGCGACGTGAAAGACCGCATCTGCGTGATCACCGACGATATGACCAGCACCGCCGGAACCCTCTGCGCGGCGGCAAAGATCCTCAAAGACAATGGTGCGGCAAAGGTTTACGCTGCCGTTTCCCACTGCCTTTTGAGCAAGATCGGCAAAGAAAAACTGCTCGCCACTCCGGAAATCGAACAGTTGATCACCACCGATGCCGTTCCCAATATCGACACTCTCAACGGCAAGATCCGGGTGGTCAGCGTCGCTCCGCTTCTGGGCGAAGCGATCCGCCGTATCCATGAAGGCAAATCGGTTTCGCCCCTGTTTTACACCGGGCACTGATTATTATATAACAGATAACAACAACAAATTCTCCAAAAATAAAGCGAAAGGAAATCCATGAGCAAAGCAGAGAATGTAATCGCGGCACAGCCGCGGAGCGAGTTCGGAGACAACGCCTCGCGCCGTCTCCGTAAGTCCGGATTCGTCCCGGCTATCATCTACAGCCGCGGCAAAGAATCCGTGGCGGTCACTCTGAAAGCCGAAGAGTGGCAGGTGGCTTATGCCAAAAAAGCCAGCCTCTACACCATCGTCCTCGAAGGTAAAGAGATCCCCGCCATTGTCAAGGAAGTCCAGTTCAACCACCTGAAGAACTACGTCTACCACGTTGATTTTCAGGCTGTTGACATGACTGCCGAAGTTCACGCCAACGTGAAACTCCACGCTTTCGGCGATTGCTACGGCGCCAGTCACGGCGGCGTGCTTGAGCAGGAAGTTCACGAGCTGCCGGTCAGCTGTACTCCGGATGCTCTGCCCGATCAGATCAAAGTCGATGTCACCAACTTGAAAGTCGGTGAAGCTCTGACCGTTGCTGATCTGGTTCTTCCCGAAGGTGTCAAAGTCCGCGGACTTGATGCTGACGAGATCGTTTTCCATGTTGTTCTGCCGACTGAAGATGTGGCTGCCGAAGAGGGCGCTGCTGAACCTGAGGCGATCAATGAGAAGAAAGCCGAAGCCCGCGCTGCGGAAAAGGCTAAGAAGTAAGTTCCGTTTCCAGAGTCTTTTCTCTGAAACAACGCTGATTGACAAAAGGATTTTCTTATGGCACCCGACGCCGGAAGCAGCTTGAAACTGATAGTGGGATTGGGAAATCCCGGTAAAGAGTACGCTGATTCACGGCACAATGCCGGGTTTATGGTGATCGAAAAGCTGCTTGCCGCTTTTCCGGAAGGCAGATTCACCGAGAGCTGTACCGCTTCCAGCAGAGTTTTCACCGGACGTTACCGGGGAAAGCCGCTGGTTCTGCAGATGCCGCAGACATATATGAATGTCAGCGGGCAGGCAGTTGCTCCCTTGAGCCGGAAACTGGGGATCACCCCCTCTGAGATACTGGTCATTTCTGATGACCTTGATCTTGAACCCGGCAGATTGCGGTTGCGGCGGGGCGGTTCCGATGGCGGTCACAATGGACTCAAATCGGTCATTGCCGAGCTGGGCAGCGCCGGATTCAACCGGCTGCGCATCGGCATCGGCCGTCCGGATTCCGGACGCACGGCAGATTATGTGCTGAGCGGCTTTGAGGGTGACGAAGAGAAGAATTTTGCAGCGGCAGTCAACCGGGCAAGCGAGGCGGTTTTGACCATCCTCAGCGCGGGAATGACAACGGCGATGAACAAATTCAACGCCGCAGAGAAAAACGATACGGAAAAAAAGTAAAAAAGCCATCAAAGAAAAGAGGTTTATTTTGAAAAAATACGAATCTGTATTCATTCTGGACATCCGCAAGACGGATGACAACGGTGCTGCTTTCTGCAATGGTTTTGCCGAGCTGATCAAATCACTGGGCGGCGAAATCGAAAAGACCGTTGAAATGGGCCGTAAACAATTCACCTATGAAATCGACAAACGCCGTGCGGGTCTGTATTTCAACTTCATTTTCACGCTGGATCCTGCCAAATTGGTCGCCATCCGCGAGAAGTATCATCTTGACCAGCAGGTTCTGCGCAGCATGACGCTGATCTACGATCGTCCTGAAGGTGCTGACGCTGCCGAACCGCTGCGTTTTGAGTAAGGCTTATTGAGTTATAAACAAGAGCTGTCATCAGCAGCGTTGGAGAGAAAAAATGGCTTCACTGAACAAGGTTTTTCTGTTGGGCAACCTGACCCGCGATCCCGATCTGCGCGGATTCAATAATGGTCAGAATGTTTGCGATCTGGGACTTGCGGTCAGCCGCCGGTTCATCAGTAACGGACAGGAACAGGAAGAGACCTGTTTCGTCGATGTAGTCGTCTGGGGCAAAGCCGCCAGCAACTGCCGCCAATACCTTTCCAAAGGTTCGCAGGTGATGGTAGAGGGAAGACTTCAGCTGGATACCTGGGAAGACCGCAACGGGGGCGGACGCCGTTCCAAACTCCGGGTGGTTGCCGAGAATATCCAGTTCATGAACCGCCGCCGGGATGAGAATCCGGGCAATAACGGCGGTTATCAGCCTGCCGGCAACAGTTACTCCGGCGGTTATCAATCCAATGGCTTCCCTCCTGCCAACAACGGTTATCAGGCGCCGGGAGCAGGCGCTCCGCCGCGCCGTCAGATGGATACTCCGCCGATGCCCGCCCCCGATTTCGGCGGCGATGCCGGAGCTCCGCCGGAAGATGATATTCCGTTTTGATAAGCTCTGAAAAGTGTAGAACAACCAATATTCAGTAAATAAAGAAAAGAGAGGATTCCCATGCAGGGTCAGAAAAGACAAGGCGGCCGTCGTCGCGCGGCTGCGAAACCCAAGGTTTGCCGCTTCTGTGAGGCAAAAGTCCGCTACATCGACTTCAAAGACGCCGAAACGTTGATGAAGTTCCAGACTGAGAAAGGCAAAATCATGCCCCGCCGCATCACCGGCAACTGTCTGGATCACCAGAAAATGCTGTCCATCGCCATCAAACGGGCGCGGATGCTTTCGCTGGTCTACTGAGAAACCACAGAGAAATACTTCGGAGGTATTCACTTATGGCTAACGAAAAACTTATTCTTTTGGATGACGTCGAGCATCTCGGTCTTGCCGGTGACATCGTCAGTGTCGCCCCCGGCTATGCCAGAAACTATCTTATCCCCAAGAAACTTGCGGCGAAAAAGACCCCCGGTATGGAGCGTCTGATCGAATCCCGCAAAGCTGCTATCGCCGCCCGTCGCGCCGCTGAACTGGCTGCTGCCAAAGAGCTGGCTGAGAAACTTGCCGCGGTGGAAATTTCCATCGCCATGCAGGCTACTGAAGACGATCAGCTCTTCGGTTCCGTCACTTCGCGCATGGTCGCTGAGGAACTGAAAAAGCAGGGTTACGATATTGAGCACAACCGTGTCACCATCGAACCGGCGATCAAAACTCTCGGCAGCTTTGAAGCTGAAGTCAAACTTCACAGCGAAGTTACTGCCCCGGTCAAACTCTGGGTCGTCCGCGGTTAATTTCCGCAGGTGGACTTTATGGCTGAAACAAACGGAAAAAATTCCATTTCCCAACGCCCGGCGGGTATTTTGCCCGACCGGGCGCAGCCGCATAATTTGAAAGTGGAGCAGGCGGTGCTTGCCGCCATGCTCCGCGATCCCAAAGGCAGCATCGATACCGTGTTGAGCAAACTCGGTGCCGACGGTGATGCCTTTTACAGTACAGCTCACCGGGCAGTTTATCTGGCGATCAGCCAGCTGCACAAGGATGATGTGATTCCCGATCTGCTCAGTGTGGCGCAGAAACTCAAGTCGGCAGACAAACTTGATGCCGTCGGCGGTCCCATCTATCTGGGCGAAATTTACTCCGCTATCGCTACTGCCGCCAATGTGGAATCATGGTGCGATATATTGCGTAATCTGGCGATGCTCCGCCGGATGATCGATGCCTGTTCCGGGGCGGTGATCAAATGTTACGACAGCGATGCCGATCCGGATAAGCTGGTCGAAGAGATCGAAACGGATATTTACAACATCCGTACTGCCGGAGCAACTGAAACCATCCGCGATCTGCGGAAACTGGTGGCTCAGGAGTTCCAGACTCTCATGGACATCAAAGACCGGAAGATCGAAGTCGGTATCCCCACCGGCTACACTCCGCTGGATGAGTTCACCGGCGGCTTGAAAAAGGGGGAAATGTTCGTGCTGGCGGCGCGTCCTTCCATCGGCAAGACCAGTTTGGGTCTGAATATAATCGCCAATGTGGCGATCAAAGGCGCGATACACCGGCCGGTAGCTTTTTTCAGTTTGGAAATGACTGACAATCAAATCGCCCGCCGTCTGCTCTGTTCCGAAGCGGGCATACCCGAAAGTGTCTTTTGGAACGGCACTTTCAATGACAGTGACATGGTGAAACTGACCACTGCCGCCGCCAATATCCGGGATGCGAAATTGTTTATCGACCCCACCGGCGGCTTGACGATCTCGGAATTGCGCGCCAAAGCGCGGAGATTGAAAAATGAACACGATATTCAGCTGATAGTCATTGACTACTTACAGCTTATGCATGCTGATGCCCGGGTTGACAGCCGTCAGCAGGAGGTTGCCGAAATTTCCGGCGGCATCAAAAAACTTGCCAAAGATCTCGATGTTCCCGTACTGGTGCTGGCGCAGCTGAACCGCGAAATCGACAAAAATGCCGGCGCCAACGCCCGCCCGAAACTGGCGCATTTGCGCGAGTCCGGAGCTATTGAGCAGGATGCCGACATCGTGACCTTCCTGCACCGCAACCGTGATGATGCGAAAAACCTGCCCGACGGTGCCAGCACTGAGGCAGAGTTGATAGTTGAGAAGAACCGTAACGGTAAGATCGGTACGGTCAAGTTGAATTTTTATCCGTCCAGAATGCTGTTTGAAGCCGCCCCTCCGGTTGGCAGAGAGTATGCTCCGGGCGGGGAATGACCTGAAATATCCGGGGAGAAAGAGTTATGTTGAGAAAAATTTTCAAAGCGGTGCTGCCGATAGTCTGCTGTTCAGCGGCGATGCTCAGTGCCGCCGAAGTAGGTGCAGTCAAGTTTGTGCAGGAGGGCAGCAACCCGATCCCGACAGAGATGCTCCGAGTGGCACTGCGTTTGCGCCCGGGAATGGAGTTCAATGCCGATCATCTGGATGAAGATTTGCGGAACCTTTATAAAACCGGCAAAATCTCTTCAGCTGATTCCGAATACCGCACTTTGCCCGATGGCAAGATCGAAATCACCTTCAAAATCAAACCTTCCCCGGTGATAAGCATTTTCAAGATCGAAGGCAATAAAAAGTTCTCCACCAAAGATTTGCAGAGCAGTCTGGTGATCGCCGACGGTGAGCGTCTCAGCAGCAAAGCCCTGAGTAAATCGGTGGAAAATCTGCGTAAATTCTATCACAGCAAAGGTTACACCGATGTGCGTATTCCCCCGCCGGAAGTTGTTCCGGACAATAAGGGCGGAGTTATCGTCACGCTGAAAATCGAAGAAAATCTCCGGCTCAAGGTCAACAACGTGACCTTTGAGGGCAATACAGCCTACACTGAAAGAGAGTTGCGGGCAGTTATGTTCAACCGTTACAGTTTGTGGAATTTGCTCCCCTTTGTCAACGACCATCTGAATCAGGGTATGCTCGACCGCAAAGAGCTGGAAGTTGACCGGGCGCGATTGCGGGAACTTTATTACAACAAAGGTTTTCTGGACTTCAAAATCAAGGATGTGAAGATCACTCAGACCTCCGATGATCCGGAGTTCGTCGATCTGCATGTGGTGGTGGAAGAGGGAAAACCCTACACTGTGGATAAGGTCACTGTCACCGGGAGCAAAGCGGTGAAAGCAGAAGTTTTGCAGGAGTTGTGCAAGCTCCGTACCGGTGAAGTATACTCTCTGGAAAAGGAAAATGCCACGGTCAAGGCGATCTCTGCCCTCTATGATACCGACGGTTACGCCGATCTGGTGGTGCGTCCGGTAAAAAATACCGACTTCCCCAACAGCAAAGTCTCCGTTGAGTTCCAGATCACCGAAGGCAGAAAATATTACATCCGCAACATCGACATCATCGGCAATACCGGAACCAAAGAGAAGGTCATCCGCCGGGAACTGGCGATCCAGCCGGGTGATCCGGCGGCATCCCGCCGGGTGGAGATCAGCCGTCAGCGGTTGATGAATATGGGTTACTTCAACAAAGTCGAAGCGGAAACGGTCAATGCTGATGCGCTGAATGAGAAAGATATTCGCATTACGGTGGAGGAGAAGCCGGAGCGTTTCAACTTCCGTATCGGTGCGGGTGTGTCGGATATAAGCAACTTTTTCGGTATGGCGGAAATTTCCAGCAACAACTTTGACATCACCGATCCGGGCAACTGGTTCTACGGCGGCGGTCAGCGGCTGCGTATCCAGGCGATCTACGGTATCGACGATGCCGGATTCAACGTGGACTTTGTCGAACCGTGGCTCTTTGACCTGCCCTTGCGCTATGAGTTGTCAGCTTTCATGAATACTTCGGAGTACGATGATTGGGATGAGACCCGCGTCGGTGTGCGAACCTCGCTGCAGCGGAAGATTTTCGATGATTTCACCTCCGTCACCCTCGGATATAAATTTGAGGCGGTTAGAGTGCGGAGAATTTCCCATTCCCTCAAGTATTACTTCAAGGATAAGGACTTGGATGGCACTTCGCTGGTCAGTCAGGTTTCCATCCTGCTGAACCGGGATACCCGTGACAGTATCGTTGACCCGACGGAAGGTTACAATATCAGCCTTTTCGGGGCAATATCTCCCCGGATCTTCGGTTCCAGCACCGACTTTTACCGCTTGGAAGCCAAAGGAAGTTACCACCACAGCTTCTTCAACAAGGCGATCGTGCTGTCGCTTTCCGGCAAAATCGGTGTGGTTTCCGGCTTGAATCCTCATGATGAAGTGCCGGTTTATGAGCGTTACTTCCTCGGCGGCAGCGGCTCTGTCCGCGGCTTTGAACACCGCTCGATCGGCAGGATCGTCAACGGCAAAAATATCGGCGGTCAGACCATGATGGTGTTGAGTGCGGAAATTTCCCACCCCATCTGGGGTCCGCTTCGCGGTGCGGCATTTGTCGATGCGGGTGATGCGTGGAGCAGCGCTTACAGTATGGACTTTTCCACCATCAATATGGGTGCCGGTTACGGATTCCGCCTGAAACTGCCCATGCTCCCGGCGCCGCTGCGTCTGGATATTGCCTACCCGGTCATCCGCGGTCAGAAGAACTTGAAAAGCAAGTTCCGTATCCACTTTAACGTCGGATTTTCCTTCTGATGAAAAATTATCCTCCGGAAGCGGCATCACTGCTGGCAATTTTGCGGAGACTGCGCGCACCCGACGGCTGTCCCTGGGATCGGGAACAGACCCGGCAGAGTCTGGTGCGCCACCTCGAAGGTGAATGTGCCGAATTGATCTACGCCATCGATCAGAACGACATCCCCAATATCTGTGAGGAATTGGGCGATGTGCTGATGAATTTATTCTTTCAAGTGGTGGTCGCCGAAGAGAAAAACGAGTTCACCATGGAAGATGTGTGGCGGGAAATAATCAGCAAAATGATCCGCCGTCACGCCCATGTTTTCGGCAGTGAAAAGGCGGATAATCCCGAAGAGGTCGCCGCGTTGTGGCAGAAGATCAAGGAGCAGGAACACGCTGCCGGCAGTGAGAAAAAATCCTCCGTTATGGACAGGGTGAAACCCTGTTTATCCCCTCTTGCCCGGGCGGAAAAGCTCCAGAAAGAGGCGGCGAAGTGCGGATTTGACTGGCAGGATGCCCCGGCAGTTGCCGACAAAATTTCCGAAGAGCTGGATGAAGTCCGTCAGGCAATGGCGGAAAAGGATGATGATCAAGTGGATGAAGAGCTGGGAGATCTGCTCTTTTCGGTGATAAATTTGATCCGGTTCCGCAAAAAAGATGCTTCCGAAGTGTTGAGACGGGCAAATTTGAAGTTTGAGCGCCGCTTCCGGAAGATGGAAGAGTGTTTTGCCGCGGCAGGAGAGAGTGTTGCCGGAGCCGATGCCGCAAAATTTGACCGTTTCTGGGAAGAGGCGAAAGAATACGATCATGAATAAACATCTGCCGGAACTGGATTTTTCACCGGAATCGATCCCATTGCGCCGTTCCATCTGGCTGATATATTTTTCCGCCGTGCTGATGGCAGTGGTTCTGCTGGGACAAAACCCGCTGCTGGGTGCGGAAGGCGAAGTTGCTGAAGGTATCCGCAGTCTGCTTGAGAAACGGGATATATTCGATACGGGAAACTACCGGAAACCGGAACTTTTCAGCCAGTTGTGGCTCTGCAGAGTGCAGATGCTCCCGGCATATCTGGGGGGAAGTTCGGAATTTACCTGGAGATTATTCTCCCTCATCCCCGCGTTACTGCTCCTCGGCGGCACGATGATGCTGGCAAATGACTTTTTTGACCGGCAGGAGATGTGCTGTGCCGGATGGATGCTGATCGGTTCATACGGATTTATTTACTGGAGCAGAAGTTGTGCAAATTTCATCTTTCTGGCGGCATGGTGTATCTGGACGGCGGTGATCCTCAACCGGAAACGGGGATCGTTTTTTCAGTCGATGCTCTTAGGCTGTCTGATATTTTCCGGCAGTTTATGGTGGGGATTGAACTATATTCTGACTCTGCCGGGGGTACTTGTGATCACTTATCCGGTGTGGAAGGAGAAATTTCAGCTGCTCCGTTTTTCCGCCGCACTTTTTGCCGGAGCAGTAATATCGCTGGCGCTTTCACTGCTTTTGATATGGCAGCTGGAATTGCCGGTGAAAGCAAATATTTTCCGTTTTTTTCATTTGCTGAAGTGGACACTTTTTGAATCCTATCTGGTAACTGTGGGCATACCATTTGCCTCATTCGGCGGCGGCAAAGCGCTTTTGAATCTGCCGAGATTGCTGCTGCCGTGGACACTGCCTGCCTTCTGCACCCTTTACGCCATGATCAGATACCGGGAAGATCTTTCAAGAGAACAGCGTTATCTGCTCTGGGGTACAGGACTGCTCTTTCTGCTGACCGGAGTTTTTCCCGCCCGCCGGTGGCAGTATCAGCTCTGTCAACTGCCGTTTTTCATTGTAATTTGTGCCGGCGGCATCACCGGAGCGCTCCCGGAAGAGGAAAAACTTTCCCACTATGCCCGGCTGGTGATGAAGTGGACTGCTGCCCTGGCAGGCTCGGTGGCGGCATCGGTATTTGTCATCTGGCCGCTGTGGGATGTGATTTTTCAGACATCCATGCCGTTGTGGATCATGATCGGCGTACCGGCTGCCGGATTGACCGCATTGGGATTTCTGATTTTCGACACCGGAGCGACCAGTGCAGTGGAAAAGAACAGCGGCATGAACACCCGCCAGTCTGGATGGATCCTTGCCTGGGTGATGCTCAGTGCGGCACTGATGATCGGCACTTCGGTTCTCGGGCAATACCGCACAGAAAAGAACTTCTGGATCAAATGCGGTGAGATCATCCGGGGTGATCAGCAGACCCGGGCACTGTTTTTCCGGGGTGTGCCTGACGGCAGGGCTCTTTGTTACATGAAAGTTGCGGCGATTCCGGAAATGGTGGAAAACCGGCAGGAACTGCAGGAAAAACTCCGTATCGAAAATGCCGGAGAGCTGCTGTTGATACTCCGCCGCCGGAATCAGAATGAGTTGAATGAAATTTTGGAAAATACCGGATGGGTGACAGAGAAAAACGAACCGGTTCTGCAGGAAGAGGGGAAAATCCAGTTTACCGGGAAAAATTTGCGGGATGATGACTTTTTGCTCTGCCGGATAAAGCGGAAATAAATATTGGTTCTGTTCCCGGAAATGGCTGATGGTTCCCGGGGAAGGGAAAAACTTCTTTTCACGGGAAAAGAGGTTTTGTTCCCCAAAACCCGACCCGTTTCAATAAAAGCGGGATATGCAGTTTCACGCAAAGATCGAATATGGGAACAGTGCGTAAATATTTGATATGAAACAACAGCATTTTTAAGTATTCAGGGATGAGACAACAGCAATTTTTTAAAGATTTTGCGGACTTTTAAAATTACCCCTATTGAAAAATGCGAAATCACGGTGTATGTTATTATCACACGTTTGTAAAGTAATTTTACTTTGTAAAACAGGAGTCATACAAAAATGGAAAAGAAACGTTATGCAGTCTGCGGTGTATCCGCTCGTGCGATCGGGATGTATATCATTCCGATGATGAAAGATTTTACACATTGTGCGGAGTTTGTCGGTATGCTCGACATCGACCCGCTGCGCTTCAAAGTCTGCAAAGATCAGGTTCCGGAAGCCAAAGATGTTCCCGAATACATGGCTGAAGACTTTGACCGCATGATCGCCGAGACCAAACCGGATGCTCTCTTTGTGGTGAGCATGGACTGCACCCACGTTGATTACGTTGTCCGCGGTTTGGAATACGGTCTGGATGTGATCTGCGAAAAGCCGATGACCACCAACACCCCCGATGCCCTCCGCGTGATGGAAGCCGAAGCCAAATCCAAAGGCAAAGTCATCTGCACTTTCAACTACCGCTACAATCCGGTTCACCGCAAACTGCGTGAGTTGATCATCGCCGGTAAAATCGGCCGCGTCACCCACGTCGACCTGAACTGGTACATCGATATCCGTCACGGCTCAAGCTATTTCCACCGCTGGAACCGTATGCGGGAGAACTCCGGAAGTTTGTCCATCCACAAATCCAGCCACCACTTCGACCTGGTGAACTGGTGGGTCGACGGTATTCCGGAAGAAGTCCACGCTTTCGGTGCGCTGAACCACTATGGTCCGGATGCTGAATTCAACCCCTCCAAAAAAGACGGCAGAGACTGCACCAACTGCCCGGAAATGATGAAGTGCGCCTATGAGGCACGCTGGGCGACCCGCAACTCCTCCATCTTCGTCAAAGATGACCATATCAATGCTTTCGACGGCAAAGAGCGCAAATACAGCAATTACAGCCCCCACATGTGCATGTTTGATTCCAAAATCAACATCTACGATACCTTTATTGCCAACGTGAAATACCGTAACGGCGTGCTGTTGAACTACTCTGCCAACTTCTCCACCCCTTATGAAGGTTATCATCTGGCGATCAACGGTACCCGCGGCCGTCTGGAAACCACCGAATTCGGCGGTGTCGGTCACTGGCTGCCCAAAATCCACACCGATGGACAGTACATCGACTACTTCCCGATCTTTGAAGGTCGTGAACGCATCAACATCGCGGCTGCCGAAGGCGGTCACGGCGGCGGCGACCCGCTGATTCTGGAAGATATTTTCCTCGGTGAGAATCCCGACCGTAAATATGATATTCTGGCGAAATCCGTTGACGGATTGCGCGCCATTGCCATCGGCGATGCGGTTTTCAACTCCATCAAAGAAGGCGGTATCAAAGATCTGACCGGATTCATCAAGTAATCCGGTTCAAAGGATCCCACTTTCACCAGCGAACCGCAGGAAAATTTCCGGCGGTTCGCTTTTTTACTCTGATTCACGGGGAAAGGAGAACGGGGTGTGAAAAAGCTGATCAAACCGCTGATGCTGATAATTCCGCTGATTGCGGGGATATTTGTGCCGCAGGCGCGGGTTTTAGCGGCAGAGCCGGTAAATTTCATCCGCTGGGCGCTGTTTGTAATGATTTTTCTCAATTTACTGCAGGTGCGTTTTGCGGATTTGAAACCCTGCCGGGAACACCTTTATGTTTTTACGGTGAATATCCTTATGGGGGTGGTTCCTTTTCTGCTATTGAAGTGGCTTTTTCCCGCGTATCCGTCAGTGGCGGAAGCGGCATTTTTCACCGGGATAGCTCCGACGGCGGCGGCAGCGGCGGTAATTATCTCTCTGTTGGATGGGAAAGTGGGTTTCGCTGTCACCGGGTTTGTGATCACCAATCTGGGGATCTCTGCAGTGCTGGTAGTGCTGCTGCCGCTGATAATGGGAAATGTCAACAGTGCGTTCTTTCTGGATGTGCTTTGCTCCATGCTGACAGTTATCGCTCTGCCGCTGATTCTGGCGCAGATGACCCGGAAAATTTTCCCGGCGATCCTCAATTACATCGGAATACTGAAAAATATTTCCCTGCTCCTCTGGTCGATGTCGCTTTTCATCATGGCGGCGATCGCCCGGAACTACTTTGACGAAAATGCCGATGGTTCGATCTGGATGATTTTGAGTATGCTGGTGATTTCACTTTGCATCTGCGTGGCAAATTTTACCGTCGGCAAATTTCTTTCCCGCCGTTACCGGCATGAGTGTTCCCAGATACTCGGGCAGAAAAACACCACTTTTGTCATTTTTCTGGCGCTGGAATACTCTTCCGGCATAACGGCGCTTGCCACGATATTCTATGTGATTTTTCACAACGTCTGGAACTCAATACAGTTATTTATTCACCAACGTGTCAGGGTGAACTTGAAATAACTCCTTTGGCACGATATATTAAGAAATTGATCAACTTATCTTATGGGGGATGTGATGTTTGCTAAAAGTATAAAAATTCTGCTGGATGCGCTCTTTGCCGGAATATTCATCGGCATTGCCGGAACAGTTTATCTTTCATCAGCCAACAGTGTCACCGGGGCGTTTCTCTTCGGTTTCGGTCTTCTGACCATCGTCTGTTTTTCGCTGAAACTCTACACCGGTGCCATCGGTTATCTGGCGGCGCAGGGGAAAAATTTCTTTCCTTACCTCTGGGAACTGCTCCTGATCTGGCTGGGCAATCTGGCGGGATGTGCCGCAGTCGGCTACGCCATAAGAGCGACCAGAGTATTGGGCGGGATCGAAGAAAAAGTTGCGGGAATAGTCCGCCTGAAAGTGCTTGACAGCCCCGCAAGTTTGCTGATACTTTCCATTTTCTGCGGCATATTGATGTTTACCGCCGTGGATGCCTTCCGCAATGAAAAACTTCCTTCGGTCTGCCGCCCGGTAATGGTCTTCCTCTGTGTGATGGTCTTTATCCTCAGCGGATTTGAACACTGCATCGCCAATATGTACTACTTTTCCGTTGCCGATGCGTGGAATGGTCACACTTTCATGCTGATACTGCTGATGACCCTCGGCAACTCCATCGGCGGCAACCTTTTTGCCGCACTGGTCAAGTTATCGCCCAAGATCGTGGAGCAGGTCAAGTAATTTTCTTATCCGCAAACGGAAAGAATCCCGGTTATCCAGACGGGGTATTTTGCCGTTCTGCCGGTAGATCACTCCACCGGGACGGTGCAGATATACCGCCCCGTCAACCACCGAAACTTTGCGGATATTTGCCAAAGCGGCGGCAATGCGCAAACGGTTCAATGTCAGAAGATTTTCCGCTTCCGGCGGCAGAACCCCGTAACGGTCGCGCAATTCATCGGCAAAATCATCCAGCATACTCTCAGAACGTATTTCCGCCAGACGGCGGCAGGCTGAGATACGCAGTCTTTCACTTTCGATATAGTCCGGCGGTATCGCCGCCGGAAGAACGTTTTTATCCGCTGAACTCAATGCCGGATGGATAAAGTCGATATTCAACTCCACTTCCGGCAGCAGATCTTCATCACAAATTTGCTGCAGTTCCTCCGTATTGCTTTTCCGCAGGCGCTGTATTTCCTGCTTGAGCAGACGGCAATAGAGGTCAAAACCGATCATGCAGAGGTGTCCGGATTGTTCCGAACCGAGCAGATTGCCCGCGCCCCGGATCTCCAGGTCGCGCAGAGCCAGCTGGAAACCGGCGCCCAGAGTGGAACAGCGCCGGATAGCCGCCAGACGTTTTTTCGCCGTCGAACCGACCAGCTGATTTTTCGGCAGAAGCATGTAGGCATACGCCTGATGTTTCCATCTGCCCACCCTGCCGCGAAGCTGATAGAGCTGCGCCAGACCGAAACGGTCGGCACGTTCAATGATTATCGTATTGGCATTGGGGACATCCAAGCCGGATTCAATGATCGTACTGCATACCAGACAGTCGATTTCGCCTTCAAGGAAACGGGTCATCACCTTTTCCAGTTCCCCTTCCGGCATCTGTCCGTGGGCAGTTTCGATGCTGGCATCGGGAACGATCGCCCGGAGATGGCAGGTACACTCATCAATGGTCTGCACCCGGTTGTGCAGGTAGTAAATTTGTCCGCCCCGGGCAAGTTCCGCGCGGATGGCGGCGGCAATCAGCTCATCTTCCTGAGGAGCAATTACCGTTTTGACCGGTAAACGGAGCTTCGGAGGGGTGACAAGGGTACTCAAATCCCGCGCACCTGCCATTGCCATGTAGAGGGTACGGGGGATGGGAGTGGCGGACATGCTCAAAACGTCCGCTTCCACCCGGTAACGGCGCAGACGCTCTTTCTGCTCCACGCCGAAACGCTGTTCTTCATCGATCACCACCAGACCGAGGTTGCGGAATCCGAAGGTTTTGCCGCAGAGCCGGTGGGTGCCGATGAGAATATCAATGCCGCCGGAAAGCAATCTCTCCGCGATCTGCTGCTGCTCGGCGGCAGTGCGGAAACGGCTGACCACGTCGATAGTGTAGGGAAATTCCCGGAATCTTTCACAGAAACTGCGGTAATGCTGATGCGCCAGTACCGTGGTCGGTGCGATCACCGCCACCTGATACCCGGCGGAAACTGCCCGGAATGCCGCCCGCATGGCGATCTCTGTTTTCCCGTAACCCACATCCCCGCAGAGCAGACGATCCATCGGCTTGGGAGAAATCATATCCTTTTTGATCTCAATGGTGGAACGGGTCTGGCAAACAGTGTCCTTGAAGGGAAATGAGCGCAAAAAGGTTTTGACCGCCTGAGAATCCGCACGGAAACTGATCCCCGGAACCGCCTCTCTTACCGCTTGAAAACGGAGCATATCCGCCGCATAGGAGCGGACTCCGAGCCGGGCATTTTCCTTTTCATTGCGCCAGCGGCTGGAGTTGAGCGCGTGGAGCTTGACCCTGCCTGCGGCGCCGAGGTAGCGGCTGATTTTCGCCGCCTGAATCATGGAAACATAGAGGAGCTGTTCATCACGGAACTCCAATACCAGCACCTCCCGCTCTTCACCGCCGGAGTTCTGAAGTTTGATCCCCCGGTAAATGGCGATTCCGTAATCCACATGCACCACATAATCCCCTTCATCGAAGTCGGTCAGGGTAAATTCACTGCCGTCCACCGGCGGAGCTTCCAGCTCGGGAGCGATCTCCTCCTCGCCGGAGTTGTCCTGCCGGGAAAGCAGACGGAATCCGGAAGCGGCAAGCTCATTTTCAGAGATGAGCAGCAATTCATTTTCCCAGTAAAATCCGTATTCAAGGGGCAATGCGGCATACTCCGGGTGATATTTATCCAAGCCGTTTTTTTTGCTCCACTCTTCCAGAACCGGCAGATCTTCCTGCTCATGGATGCTTAAAAGTACCGATGCTCCGGCATCGACCGCATCACTCAGGCGCTGCTTTAACAGCTGCAAATGCAGCCCGGCAGCAGCAGAAAGTTCCCCGGAACCGCTGCCGTAATCAACGGCAAAGGGGGGAGAAAAAAGTGAGTTGACCTCCTGAGGCATTTCGCAGAAACTGCGGGCATCAAAGCGCTCATTAAGCTCCTGCCACCGCTCCGGAGCGCCGGGAACGCTGTATTTATTGAGCAGTTCCATGCCGGATTCCGGGAAAATATTCAGTATCCGCAAAGGTTTGCCGTTTTCCAGATAGGCAAAAGCATCGGATTCTGCCGCCCCTCCGGCGGTGATGCCAGCCCGGTTGATGACCCGGCAGAGCGATGCCGCGCCAGTGGAACGCTGAGTTTCCGGAGAAAAGAAGCGGATGGATTCGATCTCGTTGTCAAAAAATTCTATCCGGCAGGGTTCATCATGCGCCGGACTGAATATATCCAGAATACCGCCACGGCGGGAGAACTCCCCGGAAACCGAAACCATCACCTCATCGTCATAGTCCAGCTGAACCAGACGGCTGATGACCTCCTGCATTTCAATAACCATCCCCGGGCGCAGTTCCAATTCTCCGTCGGCGCTCTCTTCGGGCGGCGGCGCGGGGCCCAGCCAGGCGTGGACACTGCCGACGATCACCGGCGGCGGAGATGAGAGCAGACGGTTCAAAGCCCGCGCTCTGCGCGCCTCTCCGCCGGGAAAGAGCAGTTTTCCGCGACCGCACTCCGGGATCACCAGGATTTCTTTATTTATCCCCAGATGAAGAGCCAGAGTTGAAAACTCCTGAAGAAATATATCGGTACTCCGGGCATCCGGCAGAGTGATGCAGAGCGTTTCGCCGCTTTCCATAAGCATTTTCAATGCGGGCATCGAGGCGGTACTCAGAGCAACCGCGCCGGTAACTTTTCCGGTGGGAAAGGTGCCGGATAAAAATTTTTTTAACTTTTTTTGCCAAATCATAAAAAAAAGAGTTGAAAAATTCTTTTATTGCGTACTCTGTCATAAACATAGTACTCATTCCACAAATTTCTTTTTTTAACGCTGTTTCTTTGTTTTTAGCTTTGATAACTCTATATCCAGCTGCA
>JAZUPS010000011.1:0-6321 GCA_045605305.1 Victivallaceae bacterium | reverse complement strand
GCGGTGGGAAACGATAAGTACCGTTCTGCCTTTGGCGATTGCCCGCAGGTTGCGGCGGATGACCTCTTCGCTTTCCGGGTCGAGGGCGCTGGTCGCTTCGTCGAAAATCAGGATCGGCGGGTTGGTCAACAGCGCACGGGCGATCGCCAGACGCTGCTTTTGACCGCCGGAAAGGTTGGCGGCATTCTCTTCCAGCACTGTATCGTAACCTTTGGGAAGTTTCTGTACGAATTCATCTGCTCCGGCAAGTTTTGCGGCGTAGATGATCTCTTCCAGAGAGGCGTTCTGTTTAGGCAAAGAGATATTCTCCCGCACGGTACCGCTGAAAAAGTAGTTTTCCTGCAGAACAACACCGATGTTGCGGCGCAGATGGGTCTTATCCAGTTCCCGGATGTCGATGCCGTCGATTTTGATAATACCCTGCTGTACCGAGTAAAGCCCCTGAAGCAGCTTGGTAATGGTGGTTTTTCCGGAACCGGAACGGCCTACCAGACCGATGGTCTGACCGGATTTTACATCCAGAGAGAAGTTTTTGATCACCAGCGGAAGATCCGGACGGTAACGGAAGGAGACCTTTTCAAAGTTCAATGCTCCGGTCATCTGGTTGCGGACACCGCCGCCAGCCGGTTCGGGAACACTGTTCATTACCACGCCGAGCATCCGCACTGAAAGGGCGATCTGCTGGTATTCGTGGATCAAGCCTACCATTTTGACCAGCGGACCGGTCACCCGGTTGGCGAGCATCTGGAAGGCGATCAGGGCACCGATGGTGATAACGTGGTCGAAAACCAGATGGGCGCCCACCCAGATCACGCAGATGGTCATGGTCATTTCCAGCATGTGACTTATGCTCTGTGCGGTCATGGAAATTTCACCCACGCGGAAGTGGGATTTGATGGCGTAAGCAGTTGAATCATCCCAGATTTTTCTTTCCACCGGTTCGAGGGCGAGGGATTTGACAGTTTTGATGCCGTGGATGGATTCCACCAGCATGCTCTGCCGTTTACCTTCTGCCTGATAAAGCTCATCCAGACGTCTCTGGAATGGTTTGATCAGAGAGGCGATCACGATTGCCATAAGCAGCGAGAAACCAAGCACGATCAAGGTGAGGGTGGCGCTGTAAAAGAGCAGGAAGGGAACGAAAATACAGAGAGCAAATATATCCAGCAGTGTAAAGAAGAGGTTTCCGGAAAGGAAGCCCCGGATCTTTTCTGTCTGCTGCATGTGTTTCAACAGCACACCGGAAGGAACCCGGTCGAAGAAGTCCACCGGCAGCTTCATCAGATGGGTGAAGGTTTTGGTCGCCGTGGCAATGTCGATTTTGTTGGTGGCAAAGAGCAGCAGATAACCGCGGATGAAACTTACCAGTGCATTGAAAATGATCGCTATTAAAATACCGATGCCGATCACGTTCAACGTATTGTATGCCTGATTGACCAGCACCTTATCCACCACGATTTGGAAGAAGAGGGGGATGATCAGTGAAAAGACCGTCAACATAACGACCATCAGGGCGATTTGACCGAAGATGCCCTTGTTCTTGATAAACTCCGGAATAAACCAGCGGAGGCTGAATGGCTGATCTTCGTCAGAGAGTTTGTAGATTTTTTTGAGCAGAACAAATTTACCGGAAAATTCATTTTCAAACTCTTCACGGGAGAAAAATGAGAATCTTTCCGGCGTATTGTAACGGTCAGATTCCGGATCAAGCAGAACCGCTTCAAACTCTGTTTCCGAGGTACTTTTAGTGCCGCAGAAAACGGCATAAGCGCCATTTTTCTTGACTGCGATGCAGGGGAAAACCGAACTGCTCTGTGCCAACTCTTCCAATGAGAGCTTGACGCTCTTGGTTTTGTACTGATAGGCAGAGGCGATCTCCCGGAAAAGGCTGTCTTTCACATCTTCTTCACCGACAGCGTATTCATGCATGATCTCCCGGATATCCACCGGAGTATTGTAGTGGCGGGCGATTTGGACGAAGCAGGTAAGCTTGGTCTGTTTTTTTACATCCACCTGAGCCAGATTGTGGAAGATGATACATTTGCCGTTGGCACGTTCCTGAAGCTGTTTGAATGGCACATTCAGCACCTTGTTGCCAACCCGGGGATCGATGATCGAAACAGAACCCTCGGTATTTTTGAGCTGGGTCGAACTCAACAGCAGTACCCAGGAGTCTCCCAAAAGCAGCAGCATTGCCGGCCCGGAGTAGACCTTGATCATATCGAGAGTAAGCTCTTCTGGAGCCAACTGATGGTTTTCTGCGATCGACAGCAGGGTCTGCATGGGATTTTCCTGATATTGCCGGAGCAAATCATCGGTAAGCAGGGAGGAGAAGTTTACACTTCTGCGCACCTGGGTAAAGAGGATTTGCATACATTGCAAACCCGACATATCGGTATGGTTGTTTTCCATATTTGTAAACCTTTTTGTACTTCTTGAGTTCAGCACTCAAACAGTGCAACTCAGAAACCTCTGATCAAAAGTCCTCAAAAACTATCAAAAAACTCGCCGCGGCTTTGAATTTGCCGCATTGCCCGATGCTGATTTTCAATTTCTTTCTGAATGACTTTTGAAAACTTTTCTGATAATAACAATATTTGAATAATATACCACGAAATGATATAAATTACAAATTGTTATGAAATATTTTACAAATAAAAATCAATGTAGCTGTGAAAAGCACTTTTATTTTGCTGCCGGGGCAGTGGATTTTTCCAGTTCGGCAAGTATTTCAATGGCGTCATTTCGGCAGGAACCGCACATTTCCGGTTCCGGCTGAAGTGAGGCGCACACCGCCGGACGTTCCGGGGAGTTGAAGATTTTGCAGCGGAACTCCTCATCCAGATGGATGCAGGGAACTCCTGCCGGTTTGCCTTCCGGCATTCCGGGGATGGCAGATGAGATCGATGGAGCAATGCAGCATGCTCCGCATCGCTCCCGGCACTGGAATTTCATCGGGATTGTTCTCCGGAAGATGATACAGCTTTTTCCATAACGAAATCGTCCATGAAAAATCCGTTGCCAATGTCGATCTTTACCGATTGGATATTGACAAAACCATTTCGCAAGTATGCTTTTATGGCGCGCTGATTGTTTTTGTTGACATTCAGTCTCATTCTGACAAATCCGGCAGAGGCAATGGCATTTTCTGCGGCTTTCAGCATTGCTGTACCGTTGCCTTGACCGTGAAATTTTTCCAGAAGATAAAGTTTGTGCAGTTTTGCTGTGCCCGGTTCTTCATAAGCTGACCAGACGAAGTAACCTGCCGGAACACCATCGATTTTTACAATATTGAAACTGTAATTATCTTTCAACTCTTTTTCCATTACTTCCGGGGCATACATCATCTGCATCATATAACGTATTTGCTCCGGAGAGAGTATTTCGGCAAAGGTTTTGGGCCAGATGTCATCGGCAATATCCCGGATGATCTGCAACTCTTCCGGTGTGGTCAATTTTTCAAAGGTGATCATTTTTACTCCTCTATGGAATCCAGTTTGTCGGCAATTTTCAATAATGCATCTTTTATGCGGAAATACTCTGACGGTTTATTGCGTTTGTGCCAGAGGGATGATATGCGTTTTTCCATAATCCGCACTCTGTCGGCGGTGTTCAGGGCAAGTTCGAGATCTTTTTTCCGGATCGCCAGTGCCGTTTTGTGCATGAGAATACTCATTTCAAAACCGGCAAGCAGTTCCGGTACAGCCAGCGGATCAGCTGGCACAGCTCCGGCAAGTTTGATGGAAATTTGCCGGAAAAGGTTTTCCAGTTCTTTTATATCCTCTTCCAGTTTTTCCGGATCGGTCTCCTGCAGACGTTTTTGGAAGCAGTCATCATTGCCGTTGGCAGATGGATCGACCAGTAATTCGATGCTCAACCAGTGGATCGTCTGTTTCCGGGCGAATTTTTCCCAGAGTGTGGAGAAGCCGGAAATATTGAATTCAAGTTTATCCAGAGCGGCATCGAAATCTTCTGTATTCTCTGCCGCTTCGCCGTTCCACCCGGCCGCTGCTCCGCAGAGCATTCCGTGGATGGATTGGGCAGGAAGGTTCACGTTTCCGAAATCCCCCCAGTTGGTGTTGAGTATGCCCAATGCTCCGGCCCCCCGTCCTTTTTTCGCGTAAGAGAGGATGTTGCTCCGGGCAATATGGATTTGAGGACTCCAGCCGAACCACACCGACGTGCCGGGGCAGATGTAGAAATTTTTTGTCACTCGGGAAAGTTTCCCGGTGTCACGCCAGCACGAGTTTTGACTGTAATCCCATTCAAGAGCGATCGTCCCGGCGGGGAGGGAGGCGATAAATTCCGGTTCTTCAGCAATAATGTCTCCCCAGAACATGGCATGACGGTCGTGTTTGCGGATAATGGCGATGATTTTTTTCAGAAAATCGGTATACAGTGCGGTTGTTCCGTTTTTTTCCGCAATAACAGCATTTTTCCCCTTGCCCAGATCGAATGTTTCATCACAGCAGATGTTGAAATATTTACTGGAAAAAAGCGGGATAAATTCATTCAGCATCTCTTCAATCAGCGCCAGAGAATTTTCATCGGTGCAGTTCAAGGTGTAGTGACGCATCCGGTCGTAAAATGAAAATGGCAGGAGTGAACCATCTTCATCAAGTTCGTTAAGGTGTTTCAACCTTTTGCTCCTCAAAAGCATATAGCAATGTCCAAAGGTGGATAGCGATGGAATCAGTTCAATGTTGCGCTCCCGGCAGCAGGCATCCAGTTTGATTATCTCTTCGGCGGAAATCGGGTCGCTGCCTGCCCAAATTTCGCTGTGACCGGCAAAGGCAAAGGTGTGTTCCACATAGAGTTGAAGCTGATTGAGTTTGTAATACGCCATTTTATCAGCCAGCGCACAGAGGGTCTCAAAGGTGGGTACTGCACCGCGGGTAATGTCATGATAAAATCCCCGGTTGGCAAAATCCGGATGATCTTCAATGGTAAGTTCCGGGTAGATCCCGTTTCCGGATTTGATTATCTGCCGCAGGGTTTGGAGCGCATAAAACAACCCCTTTTCTCCGGCGGATCGGAGCAGAAAACCATTTTCATCAGCCGAAATCGTGTAAGATTCTGTTTCTTTTTCTCCGGTAACAAATTCCAATTTGAAAGCCTTTCCCTGAATATCGTTTTTTGCAAAACGCAAACGTTTGCCGGAAACCTTTTCAAATTCATCAGCCAGAGTTACCGCTCCGTGGAGCAGGGCAGGGGAATGGTGAGCCGGAAGAATCAGATTATCGATCTCTCTTATGGGAAATTCATTCCCGCCGGTTTGGATCTTTTGAGGCATCGGAATAAGGTCAAGCATGTTTATCTCCTCATATATATCATATATAGTGACACAGATGTTTTATCGTCCGAATTTTTTTCTGTAATTCAGTGCCGTACAGAAACGGTATTGCTTGAAAAGCCGGTAAAAGTAATATTCATCCTGATAGCCGCAGTTGTGTGCGATCTCATTTATGGGCAGATCGCTTTCCAAAAGCATCTTTGCCGCACAATTCAGTCGGCATTCGATCAGGAAACGGTGAGGGGAAAAACCGGTGGTCAGCTGAAATATCCGTCTGAAATGGGAGTAGGAAAGGGATATTTTTTTTGATTCTTCAGCGAAGTCCCACGCTTTATTCGGTTTATCCATGATTTTTTTCCGCAGAGTTTCAATGGCATTGCGGAAAAATGGATTTACCGGCGTGGTGTTTGACGGTTCTTCACTTATTGACAGAAGCAATCCTTCAAGCAGGTGGATTTTTCTTTCCGGATGGAACGCGGGGGGGGAGAGAAGCAGGTGGTGCAGTTCCAGCAGGTGGTGGTAGAATTGTTCCGGATTGGCAATGGTGAATATGGGCGGTTCGGCATAGGGGGAAAAGAGTCCGCCGGAAATGAAATCATCCACTCTGGGGCCGCGGAAACAGATGAATGAGTGGTGGTGGCTCTCTCCTTTTGGCGCGCCGTAGGAGTAGCATCTCCCCGGAGCTGTGAAAAATCCGCTGCCTTCATGCAGAGAGTAAATTTCTCCATCCCCGAACTGCACCTGACAGCGCCCTGCGTGATTGTATTGTATGCCGTAATATCCATCGAATTCCCGATTGTGTGCAAAGAGACGGTAGTCCGGCAAATCTCCATGACAAATGAATTCGATACCACTGAAAAATTTCATACAAAGATCAAAAAATCCATTTTTTTTTAATTTAGTCTATTTACTCTCCATCGCTGACGGGGTATATTATAGCATATTCAAACGCAGATTTCAAATCTGCACTAACATAAAATGGAGAAAAATTATGGCTGGTGAAAAAATCAAAGTCGGTATCTGGGGGA
>JAZUPS010000010.1:0-5289 GCA_045605305.1 Victivallaceae bacterium | reverse complement strand
ATGGCTACGATCCGACTTGGTGTTGGGGGTGATATCCAGATCGCAATCCGGGTCCGGGGTTTCGTAGTTGATCGTCGGCGGAATGATGCCGGTTTCAATACTCTTGATACAGGCGATACACTCGAAACCGCCTGCGGCTCCCAATCCGTGACCGGTAGTACCTTTGGTACTGCTGACGGAAACTTTGCCCACGGATTCACCGAGAGCGGCTTTGATCGCCAGAGTTTCGTATTTGTCGTTGAGTGAGGTACTGGTTCCGTGAGCGTTGATGTAATCCAGCTCATCCGGAGTGATCCCCGCGTGGCGCATCGCCATGGTGATCGCTCTGGCACAGCCGTTGCCGTCAGGTGCCGGACTGGTGATATGATAAGCATCGGCAGTTGCGCCGTAACCGACGACCTCTGCCAGAATATTCGCTCCGCGGCGCACCGCATGACCGAGTTCTTCCAACACCAGCACACCGGCACCCTCAGACATGACAAATCCGTCACGGTCACGGTCAAAGGGACGGCTGGCGTGCAGCGGATCATCGTTGCGGGTACTGAGAGCCTTCAGCGCACAGAAACCGGCAAGACCGAGGGGCACGATGCTCGCTTCAGCACCGCCGGCAACCATCACGTCGGCATCATCATGCTTGATCGTCCAGTAGGCTTCACCGATGGAGTGACATCCGGTAGCACAGGCGGTGACCATACCCATATTGGGACCGCGCAGGTCGTAACGCATCGCCACGGCACCGGCAGCCATATCGCTGATCATCATCGGAATAAGGAAGGGGGATACCCGATCCGGACCGCGCTCAATAAGCACCTGACTCTCTTTGCTGATGGTCGCCAAACCGCCGACACCGCTGGAAACCATACAGCCGAAACGGTCACCATCGGGGCGTTTTTCCCCTGCGCCGACATTCAATCCGGCACAGCTCAGCGCCTCGTTGGTCGCCGCCACCGCATACTGGGTAAAAAGATCCATGCGGCGCGCCTCTTTGACAGAGATGCATGAACTGATGTCAAAATTTTTCACCTCACCGGCGATCTTCGTCCGGTAGGCACTGGTATCAAAACGGGTGATCTGACCGATCCCGCATTTGCCGTTGACCAAAGAATCCCAAAACTCCGCAACATTATTGCCGACGCAGGACAACACCCCGTAACCGGTGACTACAACTCTGCGTTTATCCATGATTTACTGTATCCCAAATTCGATTTTCATTGTTTTCATATTCACTGCAGCGGCTCCGGAAATCGCAAATTTGCCGACTTGCAGGGAATTTTCCGCCCGGAATAAGAGAAAAGGGTCACCAATCGTCAATCGATCAGCGACCCCGCTCTTTGAACTGTTTTGCGTCGCCGCCAATCAGTTCGCTTTGCTCTCGATATAAGCAATCGCATCACCGACGGTGGTCAGCTTTTCAGCTTCTTCATCCGGAATGTCGGCGCCAAAGGCTTCTTCCAGAGCCATGACCAGCTCGACCTGATCCAGAGAGTCAGCGCCGAGATCTTCGACGAATTTGGCTTCCGGGGTAACCTGATCTTCGGCAACACCCAACTGATCGACAACGATGCTTTTTACTTTATCAGCGATTTCGGACATCTTTCTTTCCCTTTCTTAAAATTGGTTTTAGAGTCCCAGTTTTTTCCACTTACTTTTCAATCTGTACGATTGCTCTTCTATAATATTACTTCGCAACCGCAAAAAGTCAAGTCATTTTTCCCTTTCAATACAGAAAAATCTCTAAAAAATATTCCCGCTATTGAAATAATTGCCTCTGTTATTTGAATTTCAGCACGCTCTTATCATACTCTGCCGGAGCTTTGAAACCCAGCAATTCGATGCAGGTCGCGCCCAGAGAACTGATACCCAGGCCCTCATTGAGAGTATTTTCGTACTCGCCTTTGGATTCCGGATCGTAGATGATACAGGGAACCGGATTGAGGGAGTGGCTGGTTTTGCGCGCCGGATTGCCCTGCTTATCCTTTTTGGCATTGCCCTGCTTGTCATGTTCAAGCATATCATCGGCATTGCCGTGGTCGGCGGAAATAACCAGCACACCGCCGGCGGCTTTCACCGCATCCCGGATACGGGCAAGGCAGAGATCCAGCGCTCCCATTGAGACCAGAACCGCTTCCATGCTGCCGGTATGACCGACCATATCGCCGTTGGGGAAGTTGAGGCGGATCATCCGGTATTTATTGTCAGCAATGGCGGCAACCACCGCATCGGTGATTTCGGCGCACTTCATCCACGGACGCTCTTCAAAGGGAACCACGTCAGAGGGAATTTCCAGATAATCATCGTACTCTTCATCGAACTTCCCGGAACGGTTGCCGTTGAAAAAGTAGGTAACGTGACCGTATTTCTGGGTTTCACTGATCGCCAGCTGACGGACTTTGGAAGCACAGAGGTACTCATCGAGGGTGTTGTCGATTTCCGGCGGAGCAACCAGATAATTTTTCGGCGCATGAAGGTCGCCGTCATACTCCATCATTCCGGCAAAAAGCACCTGCGGCACGGTTCCGCGGTCGAATTTGTCAAAACTTTCCCCCTCCTCAAAGGCGGCGGTGATTTCCAGAGCCCGGTCGCCGCGGAAGTTGAAAAGCACCACGGAATCATTGTCCTTCATCGCTCCGGCAGGAGTTTTGCCGTCTTTGGAAATGACGAATGCTCCGAGATCCTGGTCAATGGCGCCGGTGCGCTGACGGAGAGTTTCCACCGCTTCAGAGGCGGAAGCAAAAAGCTCACCTTTGCCCTGAACGTGGGTTTCCCAGCCTTTTCTGACCATATCCCAGTTCGCTCCGTAACGATCCATGGTAATGACCATGCGTCCGCCGCCGGAAGCGATCAGATAATCCACACCCTGACTGCTGATGGAGGCAAGTTTTTCTTCCAGGGGTTTGATATATTCCAGAGCGCTGGTTTCCGGCACATCTCTGCCGTCGAGGAGCGCATGGACACGCAAAGTTTTCACTCCGGCGGCAAATGCGGCATCGATCATCGCATAAAGGTGAGCGATATGGCTGTGAACATTGCCGTCGGAAACCAGACCGATCAGATGCAGAGCGGAGTTGTTGGCAATGACATTTGCCACCACTTTTTTCCAGACTGCGCCCTCAAAAAGTTTGCCGCTGGCGACTGCTTCGCCGACCAGTTTGGCTCCCTGAGAGAAGACTCTGCCGGAACCGATGGCATTGTGACCGACTTCGCTGTTGCCCATATCATCATCAGAGGGCATACCGACGGCAGTTCCGTGGGCTTTGAGTCTGGTGCAGGGACAAGTTGCCATCAACTCATCCAGCACGGGAGTATTTGCCAGTTTGACCGCGTCACCGTCGGCATATTTACCGAAGCCGACACCGTCGAGGATCG
Organism: Victivallaceae bacterium; assembly: GCA_045605305.1. Classification (GTDB taxonomy): domain Bacteria; phylum Verrucomicrobiota; class Lentisphaeria; order Victivallales; family Victivallaceae; genus UBA1784. Next base: position 1,923 of record JAZUPS010000010.1, on the reverse strand, counting down.
CCAGCACCACCGGACCGCGCCGGGGGGTGAATGAAGGATTGATTTCCAGAGCTTTGACCATGGGGATAAATTCCTATACTAAATTTATTGTAAATATTTTTCTGTCAGCTGCGGTGTCCGGAATTGGCATTGCCGGAAACCACGCCTTTTTTGGTATTGGCACAGAAGTCGAGGAACTCTCTGACCTCTTCGGTCATGGGCAGTTCGGTACGGATCTTTTCCAGTGCCGCCGAGGGGATGAGACCGCTGCGGTAGTAGATACGGAAGATCTGCTTGACCACGTTGATCTGTTCCGGGGTGTAACCGGCACGCTGAAGACCGACTTTGTTGATCATCTTCACGCCGCCGTTGCGTCCCTCAGCCATCATGAAAGGAGGAACGTCCTGAGAAAAGGCGGAACAACCGGAAATGATCGCCAGTTTACCGACCCGGCAGAATTGATGGATCGCAACCAGACCGGAAAGAATGGCACGGTCGTGAACTTCAGCGTAGCCGCCGGTAACGGCAAGACTGATAAAGTGGACATTGTTGCCGATCTGACCATTGTGACCGACATGACTGCCATTCATGAACATATTGTTGTTGCCGATATTGGTGGCAGATTCCGGAGCGGTTCCGGTGTGGATGGCGCAGCCTTCACGGAAGATGTTGCCGTCGCCCACATTCAAATAGGTAGCGGCGCCGGGGACTACGGCGTGATCCTGCGCGGGCTGACCGAGAGCCGCAAAGGGGTGCAGAATATTATTTTTGCCGAGCGTGGTATAACCATCGACATTGCAATGGGCGATCAAACGGGTTCCCTCACCGATTTTCACATGGGGACCGACATAGCAAAGCGGTCCGATCTCAACACCGTCTGCCAGAATCGCACCATCTTCCACAACTGCAGTAGGATGAATTTTTGCCATTTTCATACTCCATTTTAGGGTTTTGAATACACACCGCCTATTAATATACTATCAAAAGTCCAAACAGGCAAGAGAAAAACTTGTAAAAATTGCAATGAAACGCTATATTTAATAGCATTATGTTTGATCACGAAAAAAAATTGCCAGATTTAGTGCTGATTCTTGACCGGCTGAGGAGCGCGCACAATACCGGAAACATCTTCCGGATCGCCGAAGCTCTCGGTGCGGGGGTCGTCCCGTGCGGTTACACCCCCTGCCCGCCTCACCCCAAGCTGGAAAAGACTGCCATGGGCACGGATAAAACCGTTCCCTGGAAACACTTTGAGACCTCCTGCGAAGCGGTGGAGTATTTCCGGGAACAGGGTTACACTGTGCTGGCGGCTGAACCCGGCGGCCCGGAGGCGTGGGAGATGGATTTTTCCCTGCCGCTGGCGCTGGTTTTCGGCAATGAAGCTCTGGGTGTCTCCCCGGAGGCACTGGAAAAGGCCGATGGAATCGTTTCGCTTGCCATGCACGGCAGCAAAGCTTCGGTGAATGTGGGAAATGCCGCAGCTGCGATCACTTACGCGGTGGACGCCAAGCTGCGGAACAAAATGAAAATGTAACTGCTCTATGAAAATCAAACTTCTCGGCAAAAATCTTCAGCGGATCTCTGCCTTGCTGGAAAAATACAACTGGATAGACTCCGGGACCGATACCCCGGAATTGATCGTCACCTACGGCGGCGACGGCGCGCTCCTCGGAGCGGAAAGGGAGTTCCCCGGAGTTCCCAAACTGCCTTTGCGGGATGCGGAAACCGCCCCCACCTGCGCTGCCCATCAGCCGGAAAATGTCATCCGCTCCTTTATTGACGGCAAACTTGCCCTCACCGAACTGCCCCGGCTCACCGCCTCTGCCGACTGCGGAAAATTGACCGGGATCAACGATCTGCTCATCCATTCGGCGGAGTTCACCAGCGCCCTGCGCTGCCGGGTCTTTATCGACGGGGAACTTTACGCTTCAGAGGTGGTGGGGG
>JAZUPS010000009.1:0-25506 GCA_045605305.1 Victivallaceae bacterium | reverse complement strand
AGTATCGCCGCGGACGCCGGGTTCAGTTTCGACGATCTCTTTTTCGATGAAGGTCGGTAGGGTGATGTCGATGGGTTCACCGTTGAAGAGGATGAAGTTGCAGAGGCTTTCTTCGATGAGGAAATAGGCTTTGTCGCCGAGGATTTCGGGGGCAAGAGCCATTTCTTCGTAGGTCACCGGGTCGCTGAAAACGAAGTTGTGACCATCGTTATAGGAGTAGTAAAGCTCGCGCTCTTCGATATCCGGCTCATCGATTTTGTCGGTGGCGCGGCAGGTTTTTTCCATTCCGGCACCGGTGATCATGTTTTTCATGCGGCAGCGATAGAGGGCGGTTCCTTTGCCGGGTTTGCAGAAGTCAAACTCGGTGATGACCCACGGTGAACCGTCGATCTCGATTTTCAATCCTTTTTTAAGATCGGAAGCACTGAACATAATTCTTTTCCTTTTGCTTGAATTTTATGCTTGAGATAAATACATTTGCATAATATAGCATCATATATGCAAAATACAAGTTCCCATGCTTGAATTAACGGAGAAAAGATGATATATTAATAATTGAAAGTGAAAGTATACAGCGTCTCCGGGAGTGGGGCGCCGGTAGAAGCCGGTGAGAATTTTCCATTTCCGCAGCAACTATAATTGGGGAAAAATCATGCCGATAACAGATATTCTTGTCCGCAATGCCGCAGAAAAAGGCAATGAGACCGCGTTGATCGAGATCAATCCGCAGGAGCTGGAAAAGCGCCGCACCTCGTGGCGGGATTATGCACTGATCGAACCGGGATACCGGGATTCATTCCGCTCAGAATTGACCTGGGGGGAGTTTGACCGCAAAGCCAACCGGCTTGCCAACTTTCTTTTGAGCCGTGGGGTACGCAAGGGGGATAAGGTTGCTGTTTTGCTGATGAATTGTCTGGAGTGGCTGCCGATATATTTCGGTATTCTGAAAAGCGGAGCGATGGCGGTGCCGATGAACTTCCGTTATACAGCGGAAGACATCCGTTATTGTCTGGATTTGTCAGATGCCGATTATCTGATTTTCGGACCTGAATTTACCGGAAGAGTGGAGGATATTTGCGATAGGGTGCCACGGATAAAATCTTTCCTCTATGTGGGGGAGGATTGTCCTTCTTTTGCCGAATCTTACAACAGTCTGGTAGCGTACTGTTCCAGTAAAGCTCCTGCTGTAAAACTTGATGATGAAGATGATGCGGCGATATATTTTTCCAGCGGAACGACCGGATTTCCCAAGGCGATAGTACACCGTCACCGCAGTTTGATGCATGCGTGTATCGTAGAGCAGAATCACCATCAGCAAACTGCAGAAGACGTATTTCTGTGTATTCCTCCGCTTTATCATACCGGGGCGAAGATGCACTGGTTCGGCAGTTTTCTGGTCGGCGGCAAAGCGGTGCTGCTCCGCGGGGTAAATCCGGAGTGGATCATCAATGCGGTTTCTCAGGAAAAGTGTACCATTGTCTGGCTGCTGGTTCCGTGGGCACAGGATATTCTTGATGCCATTGACCGGGGTGAGATCGATTTGAAAAATTATGAACTGAAGCAGTGGCGGTTGATGCATATCGGGGCCCAGCCGGTGCCGCCGAGCTTGATCAAACGCTGGAAAGAACATTTCCCCGATCATCAATATGATACCAATTACGGCTTGAGTGAGTCTATCGGTCCCGGAGCGGTGCATTTGGGGATGGAAAATATTGACCATGTGGGAGCTATCGGGGTTGCCGGTTACAAGTGGGAGACCCGGATCGTTGATGATAAGCGCTGTGAAGTGAAACCGGGGGAGGTCGGTGAGCTGGCGGTGCGCGGTGATGGCGTTATGCGCTGTTACTACAAAGATGAGAAAGCTACGAAAGAGGTGCTTTCTGAAGATGGCTGGCTCTATACGGGGGACATGGCGCGGGAATCGTCAGATGGTTTTATTTATCTTGTTGACCGCAAAAAAGATGTTATTATTACCGGGGGGGGGAACCTTTATCCGGTGCAGATAGAGGACTTTATCCGCCGTCATGATGCGGTCAAGGATGTCGCGGTGATCGGCTTGCCGGATCCCCGGTTGGGGGAAATTGCCGCGGCGATCGTTGAATTGAAACCGGATCATGAACTCAGTGAAGAGAAGTTCAATGAATTTTGTCAGGCTCTTCCCCGTTATCAGCGTCCGCGGAAAGTGATTTTTGCAGAAGTGCCCCGCAATCCCACCGGAAAGATCGAAAAACCGAAACTCCGACGGATTTATGGTGCAGATCAGTTGGTTGCTCAGCAGAACGAGCTGAAGTAAACAGATAAGTGCAGACAGAGCTCCCCCCCAGCCGCCCCAAATAAAAAACCACAAGCCGCAACAGCAGAAATATCTGCTGTTGCGGCTTGCACATTATTGGTACATTATTTCAGAGAGTTTCCATCAACTCTGTTATGCCCTGTTATTTACTGATATTGAAGAAAGGCATCCATTTGAAGAAACGGGAGTTTTCGTTGTAATTGAGCAGCCCGATTTGCAAGCCGTCATCTTTGCTCGAATTGAACAGCCCAATTTGCAAGCTGTCATCTTCGCTCGAGTTGAACAAGCCAATCTGGAATGGAGCCTTAAGATTTACAACCCCAAATTGAGCAGCTTTTCCTTCGTAATTGCAGCCGCCAATTTGAACTGCACCTTTTTCGTTATAAAAACCTGCCAACTGCAGATAGCTGAATTTATTTTCAACATTAGCTAAACCCGCCATCTGTATAATGCTTTCCCCGTTTTTATAATTCACACAGCCTGTGAACTGCAGCAGGCTTGCATTTTCAACATTAGCTAAACCCGCCAGATGTATAATTCCCACATTTCCATAATTCATACCCCCTGCCATCTGTATAATGCTTCCCTCGTTTCCTGCATTTATACCTCCTGCCATCTGGAGAAAGCTTCTCTTGTTTTTATAATTCACGCCGCCTGTGAACTGCAGAAGAGTATTGGTATTTTCAATATTAGCACCCAATGCAGCTTGGAAAAAACTATTTTGGGTTCCAGTATTGTAAAAACCCGCCATCTGCAGAATGCTTGTGTGATTTTTAATATTACTGTATCCCGCCATCTGCAGAATGCTTACACCATTTTCATTGTTGGTTCCCCCTGCCAACTGTATGATGCTCATAGGATTTTTAAAATTAGTGTATCCCGCTGCCTGCAGAAAAGAACATTCGCTTTTTGTTGTTCCACCACCAACCAGTGTAACAAGAGAATATTTTTGTGGCGTCATGATTCCCAGTGTGATAAGCGCCATGGAATCTGTTTGTGCAAGATGAGCAACAGATTTGAGAAGATTTAAGGGCTCGCTGTCATTAAAGTTTTTGCTCACCGCTAACTGAATCGGTGTAAACCAGAATTCAATCAAACAATCATCTGCCAACACTGGTGTTGAGCAGCAGAACATCACTGCCGCAATAAGAATCAAACACGTTTTTTTCATTTTTCTTCTCCTTTTTCTCTGTGTTTCGATGTTAATTTTTAACAATTACCTTATTAAGGTCAAAGATCATCAAAAGCAGTTGATGATCTTTTCTGTTTCACTGGGTTGACTGGACGGCAGATATCACCAGCGTTTATGGTCATTGCCTCTTTGCGGCTGATCACTTTGCATGTTGACTGCGTCGGACGGACGTCAGTGACTTTGATGGTCGCAATTTCTTTTTCAACTTCTCCTTCTATGTAATAAACTTTGAAGAAATCTCCTTCTTTTACACGCTCGGACTGGACTCTGATCGTCACTTCATCGCCCTTTTCATTTTCCATTGTTTCAATGGGAGCGCAGAGATCCATCAGTGCATCAACAACCTTCTGGGCGGCATCTTTGACGCAATCCTGATAAAACATGCTTCCGCTGTTGGAGCTTGCAGTACCGCTGACCTCAGTAGTCGTTCTTGAGGATTCACCAACAATTTCTTTGGCGGCAATGATCTGCCCATCGCTTACGCGGAGAAAACGCACGCAGAGTGAAAGTCTTGCAATATTTTTTTGAACGGTTGCTTCACCAATGTTGACGGTATTTGATTTATACTCAAATGCGGTGATGGTTGGAACCAGTTTGTAACCGACTTCGGCAATTTTCTGATTTTCGGCATCAGAGCTGCTCTTGGTCATACCAGCATTGGCTTTGTTCCATTCTTCGATGATTTCGTCAATGCGGTCGTTTTCAATGACGTCAAAATGATCGGTGTTGACGAGCGCGTTATTCAGACGGGTGACGAATGTTTCGGTATTGAGATCCTGACCTGATTTGTTGACGATATTGCCGATGCATACTACAGGTTTCTGGTAGGAAGATTCTCCGCAACCATTAATAAAGAGCATCACAGTTGCGATTGCCATAACGATAGATAATTTTTTCATAAGTGAAATATCTTTTTTATCATGAATGACTGAAAAACAGTTGCGGGACAATAATTTCGAACTTGTTTCTGAATAACGATATTTTTTCTTAAATATCATCAAAAGAAGCACTAGGTCTTTTCGGTTTTACAGTCTTGGTCGGACGGCAGGTGTCGCCTTCTTCAATGGTTCTTTTGCCTTTGCGGCTGACCACTTTGCAGGTTGACTGCATCGGACGGACATCAATGATTTCGATGGTCGCAATTTCTTTTTCAATTCCACTCTTTTTTACATGGTACACTTTGAACCAATTACCTTTTTTGACACGCTCTGCCTGAACTTTGATGGTGACTTCACCGTCCTCTTCATCTTCCATCGTTACAATAGGATAGCAGAGATCCATCAAGGCATTTACCACTTTCTGGTTTGCATTTTTGACGCAATTCTGATAACCAAGGGTTCCCCGTTTTGACTTTTCAATTTCAGAAGAGGTTTTGGATAGGGTAGATTCTACTTCAACAATTTCTTTGGCGGCAACGATTTTGCCATCAGTCAGACGGAGAAAACGCACATTGAGAGAAAGTTTTGAGGTCACCCTACTACAGTCTGTACCACTTATATTCAATACGGTTGTATTTTCCTCATACCCTGTGATTGTGGTGATAAGCTTGTAACCGACTGCCTCAATGGTCTGATTGTCTTCATTGGTACTGCCTTTGGTCAATCCTGCATTGGCTTTGTTCCACTCGGCAACGATTTCGTCGATGCGTTCACTCTCAATAACATCAAACTGTCTGGTGTTGACAATCGCGGTGCTGAGACGGGTGACAAAAGTATTGGTGTCAAGATTGACCCCTGATTTGTTGACGATATTGCCGATGTTGATGGCAGGTTTCGGGGCGGCAGAGAGTGACAGAACAGTGCCGCAGAAGAGGGCACAAATTGCAATAAAAGTTGATTTTTTCATTTTTTTCTTTTCCTTTTTTTCAAAATTTTCCAAATGCGGCAAGGGGCATCAACATTCCATTGTTGAAATAATAAGCCCCGTCGATCATTACTATATCCACCACGACGGTACGCGGTGTCATGCGTTGATTGTTGTACTCAAGAGCGATGCGGTACGAAAAGTAACGCCCGTTGTTGCGTACTTCTTCAGGTTTGCTGCCGCCTTTGAGCCCGCCTGAAATTTTGAGGTCATCTCTCATGACTTTCTCAAATTTTGCGAACTCATTTTTATTTCTGAATTCGGGGGACATAAGCAAATACATACCCTCAAAGTCATCATTGGCAGCAAAAGTGAAATAGGTGTTGAAAAGAGCTTCAATTGAGGTTTGCGGCGGGATCGTTCTTGCAGGTTTACTGCATCCTGACAACCCCACGCTGATTGATACGCTGCTTTCCCCTGATTTGCATCCTGTTGTCCCCGCTGGTAGAAATACTCCTGCAAGGACAATCAAAATTACTATGTTTTTTTTCAGCAGTTTCATTTTTTATTATTACAATCCGAGAAATGTACTCGAATGAAGTCCGCGAAGACGGACGAGTGTATTTTTCTTTACCAGACCTGGTTTGTCAACGCGGACCCAGCATGTTCTATCTTTTAGATAATCCTTGTCTTCTTCAATTATAGTTCCTGATGCAAAAGGTATTTCAAAAACTTCACCTGTAACAGTATCTTTCTTGTAGTCTATAAAGTCGACAGTTGAATTGAGCTGAACTCCCATATTAGTACCGATGTTAATCAGTGCCGCTTTACCTTCGCCTTTCGTTGCAATGACTTTTGCAATGGGGGCAAACCTCGATGCCAATTTGGCAATTACTTTGCCGACAGCATCATCGATTGCCTGTTGGACAGTTTTGGCAGCGCCGTTTTGACCGAAATCAGATTCTCCTTTGACCAAAATATCACTTGTACTTAAATCATTTACCTTGACCAGTGAAATGCGGAGATCCACTTCCACTTTAGTATCAATACCACTGGTAAGGTTTTCGCCACCTTTTGTAATACCATCGCCAGTATCTTTGTGTATTCCAGATACTGCAGAACCTGCGGAAGCTACTAAATTATGAACGCCTTTAGCTATTTTATTTTTTATAAAGTTGCAACCGACAAGTTTGTAGGTTATCATATAGTCCGTTGCTTCCAATTTTGTTTCAACTTGTTCTCCATCCATTATTTCTGCTTTTGCATTCATGTTGGTGATGGAGCCGATGTCTTTGATGGCAACAACCTGAAAAAAGCTCAATGCATTTAATGAGGCAGAAATTTTTTCCGAAAGATATTCACTGTGTGTTTTCATCGCTTCGTTGCTTTCAGCTGATGCTTCAACAGTGACACGGACTTTTTTCGAATATTTTTCTTTGAGTTTTTGATTTATCTGAAGAGTATTTTCGGCTGAAGCTTCAGTACGGTCAAAAGGGGTTACTTCCAAATTTGCGATCGGAGTGACACAACCTGAAATCAGCAGGCTCAATACAGCAATCATAAATATTTTGGTCAAAATTCTGTTTTTCATCTTTTTCCTCTTTGTCTAAGAAAAACATTTTTATATTCGCCGTTAGTTATGTGAAGTATACAGGCAATGTGTGAACGGCAGCGGTCGGTAGCGTTGTTTTTTTTCAAGTCTTTAGAAAATTTACCATCAAGTTTCCCCCCTGTGTTGAGGAATAAAAAAAGACACATCCCGAAGAAGTGTCCATCTCTACGCCTACCACAGCGATATAAATCCACACTTGACCGAAATGTGTCAAAACCCGAATGGTTAAGACACGCCGATTCTAAAAGTGGATTTATAATACGTCTTTTATTTGAAGTGGTAGTTCAGAGATGGACGATTACAATCAGTTTGTCAGAATTTTTTATTCAGTTGTTCTTTTTGCCGTTAAAACCTTTATTTTGTTACGGTTAATTCTGTGTCGAACAGAATATTTACTCTATAATATAGTGCCTTTATAATGTTATTTCAAGTTTTATTTTTCTGAAAATCAAAAAATGTTTTACCGCTGTTTATTTTCAGAAAGGAACAGAGTCGCTCCTCGAGCTGCCCGCATCAAAATCCGTCCATTCGCCCTCAGTGCCGTTGTCACGGGTAAGCAGCAGGATCTTCTTTTCCAAACCTTCAAGTTTACTTCGGCAGTGGGCGGTGAGTGCCTTCCCTTTTTCAAACTCCTCCATAAGCTGATCGAGGGTCTGCCCGCCGTTTTACCGATAACACGTTGGATTTTTGAAACTGCTTGAATCGTTACTTCCTGTTGCCGAAATAAAGCGTGCCGGTGCAGAGTATGATCAAAGGCAGAAAAAAGATGATTCCGAAAATTACGATCAGAATATCCGCCAGCTCACTCCAAAAGAAACTGCGGTCAATCTTTTCCTGATTTACCGATGTTTGCTCTGGAGGGTTTGTTTTTTTCGCCGCAGTTCCCGCCTTTGCCAACCTCGGCGGGCGGCCGATTTGCCGAATTTTATTTGCCAGATCCCGGGGGATTTTTTTGGTTCCGTAACGGTAAGAATCGATTTCAGAAATGGAAAGATTCAATTTTGTCCCCAATTCAAAGAAGCGCCCCAACCAGGGATCGGTGTATTTTTTGAACTCTTCGTTAGTCATTTCTTGCATCGTAAGAAATTTTTAATGTCTTGAATAATCAATTTGAATACGGATTGCTTCAAACCTACTTTTTGCTCCGCAGCAAGCAAAATATTTTCGTTCCAGCCCCCGCTGATATTCTTCCGGACTAAGAATCCGGTATTCAACATTATCTCTTTTCATTTTGTTCACCTTACCGTCTAATATACCACTGTTTTATGAATTTTGCAAATTGTTAATGATGTTTGGATGTTTTTTATCAGTACCGCACCGATACAGAATAAGAAATTTTATTTGGAAACAGTGGAAAATTTGTTTATAACGATATATATTATGATAACAACTCAAACCGTTTGATTGTGAGAGGTGAATATGTACCCGACTGAAGAACAAATAAAAAAGCACAATGAGGAAGCCGAAGAAGCATGGGCTTGCAGCACCGCTTTAGGAATATGCCTTGGAGATTGGGAATATTCAAGTTTTCTTATGGCACACAAGGGTGACAAAGAATACATAGAAAAAATAAACAATCTGATCCGTCATTATCTTTCTCTGCCGCAATACAAGCATTTACCGAAGCCGAAGGGGTTTGAGATGTAAAAGACATCGATATAAGGGAGACCATAACGGTCTCCTTTTTTTTATTGTTGACAATCCCGGTATGTTTGAACCAAAACCAACATACGGAGAATCAACGCCCCATGCAAATTCAGCAATATTCCGCGAACCAACTGGAAGGGATGATCGAACAATTTATTTTCTTATCGCTTCAACAACTTGATCTGCAAAAGACTGCATCCCTTTAACCGATGGGTGTCCGCTTTGTTTGTCGATATTTTTCAAATCGATGCAGGGAATATTGTAACGGGCGCAAATTTGGTGCACAGAGTCATTGATCGCAGCTTTGAGTTGGGAATTCAAAATAAAAAATATCCGGGCTTGGGGATAGAGCTGCTTCAGATCATGGAGCAGTTTTGCCATCGCCGGACGGAAAGTGAAAAGATCTTCCTTGCTCCAATTGTTCCATTTATATTCACCGATGGGGGAGCCTGCCCAGCTGTCATTGGTTCCGCCGCAGATCAGGATCAGATCAGGATTTCCCAAACGGTTGGCGCGGGTCACAAAACTTGAGGCACTGGCATCCCGTTTGTGGTAACCGGTGTAGCAGATGGTTGATCCGCTCCAGGATTCATTTTTTTCCAATTTGCCGCCAATTTCTCTGATAACGATCGACCACCAGCACTCTTCTGCTTTGGTTACGTCGTTGTGTTTGGGCAGGGGGTAGTAGATCGCATTGCCCTGAGGTATCCATCCTTTGAAGGTTGAATAACTGTCTCCCAGAATGGATACCCGTGGCTGGGGCGGTCGGACGCTGCAGACGGAGGAACATCCGGCAATCAGAGAAAACATAATGAGCAGGAAAAGATTTTTTTTCATAACGTTGAAATCCTTTTGAAGTTTGGTGACGTTCATAATTCTGCAAATGACGTATCACGCCATGCTCGCGTGTCACACACAAAATATATCACAGCAGCAGTGATTTGTCAACCGGGTAAAAGAGTCCGTCTTGCCAGGTTGATGAGGATTTTGAAAGGTCCCCGGAGACTCAGTTTCTGCGGAAAGATTTAACTTCCAATGGTTTGATGGTAATTTGCGGTGACGTTTTTTTTCTTGGAACAACTCCTGCCAGCTGCCTGCCAACAATAATTTTAATGCACTTTGTCCCATTGATCCCTTCCGCTGTGCTTAATTTGTTTTTAATGGTTCTGCCTGTGATAATTCCTGATAAATCAGAACACTGCTGCGTAAATTCGCAATCAGTTTGTCATCCTCTTTTAACTCTTCCATGATTTTCAGGCATTCTGCGCATTCCCGCAAATGACTGGTGCAGGCGATCCGTCCCAAAACAGACATCTGCCCATTACGGTACAATTCCAATTCTTCTCGCGTATAATGTTTCATAATCTTATTTTTCCTCCAAATCTTTGATTATTTCACGCAATGTGGAAATACAGCGGCTTTTCGCTGTGTAAACAGAGGAAACAGATAGATTCAGAAAATTTGCGACATCTTCAACTTTGCGATTTTGAACGGCATACATTTCAAATGCGGCATAAGTTTCGGGTTGAACCCGGCTTCTCAATTCTGTCATTGCCATATGCAGAATGTGTTTGTACCACTCCTCGTCCCAAGCGGTATTCCAGGTGTCCTCTGAAGTCAGGGTGCGTACCGGAGAATCTTCTGCATCAATGGAGTCGTGATCACGCCGTTGATTATATATTTTGATTGCCTGATAGCGGATTATTTTCCGGAGATAATGCCGGAAACGCCCTTTGGCGGGATCGTATTTGAATACGATATGGGAAGGGACATTATCCGGATCATATTTTCCGATAATGTCCTTCCGGAAAATCTCGCACATTACTTTTTGTACAAGTTCTTCCTTTTCATCCTGTGTAAGACCGCAGTCTCCGCCGCAGAGAATGATCAAAGGTTTGTAGGCAGCATAAAACTCCTGCCACGAAATCTCATCTCCGCTGCGGACTTTTGCCAATAATGATTTTCTTGTTGTAAATGCCATTTTATGTTTCCGTCCTTTTCTGTTTCTGTTAACATACTACAAGAAAATCCTGCGGTCTTACACCTCGAAAATATTATTTCCCGATTTTCAAGGTTGTCAATATCGAATTGAATTCACCTTGTCTCTGTTGGAATGTCTTATTCTTTGCAGTCAGTGTAATCATAATAGTTTTGTTTGGCAATGCAATCCAATACCCATTAGCACGGATATTGGGCATATAGCTGTAGTCCAAAAATATTGCAGGGTATCCAGCAATTGTTGTTTTCCTTGATGCATATATTTCTGTCTTAAACTCCAGTTGTCCTTCAAAAAGACTCTTGAGTAGAACCCGGAATTCATCTTCAGAAGTTTCTGCCATTTCCTTTTGAGTCAAAGGTGAAACCACAATCATTATATTGTCTGCGAAATTTTCATCAAAGTCGCAGTAAATGGCATCCTGTCTCTGTTTAGCAGCCTCCAAAAGGGCATTCAGTTGTTTCTCCGTAAAATGCTTGTCTTTTTTGTCGCCAAAAGCCTCGTTCATCATTGCTTGATAACTCTCTTTGGATATAATCTCCCAATGGAACGGAACAGTCATTGAAATTTGATGCTCGGAATTTTTGTATTCTTTTGTTTTCTGTTTGGTGATATCAAATGGCGGTTCCGGTTTCCAGATCCAATACGCAGTTCCGCCTCCAATCAGGATGAAGAGGAACATTAAATACCAATAGCGTTTCAATAAACGCCATGCTGAAAATAAAAATGCTTTTGTTCCAGTAGCAAACCGTTTCAATCCATAAAGCAATTTGTCTTTGACGGTCTCTCCGTAAAGCAACTTTCGCTCAATATCTTTAAATTCCTGTTCAAGACGCTGGATCGAATTTAAGCGGCGTACCGGTTCTTTGTTGCACAATTCATAAGAGAGCCGGAGGAAATATTTAAGCGGCAGACTCAAGGGCATATCCACAGGCGTCGCCGGATATTCATGGGGACTCATACCTGTCGCAGCACAATAAATTACTTTCCCGAACGCATATAAGTCGTTGCGCTGTCGGGAAAGACGGTCGGATGATTCCAATGAATCAGCGGTTCTCTCTTCCGGGGGGATGAAATCCAAAGTTCCGGCAAGTTGAGTCATGGTGGCAGAAAGTGAAGACAATAGTCCAATATCAGCCAGCTTGGGCACGCCTTTGACAAAGAGAATGTTATCCGGCTTAATGTCCCGGTGAGTAAATCCAGCTTCGTGGATCAATTTAATACCATTGAACACGCCGGAAAGAATACGCAGCAGATCCGTTTGCGGCAAAGGTCCGGATTGCAAGCGGTGGGCAAGCGTATCCGGAATATATTCTGCATCGCTGGCAGAATCTGCCGGTTCCATGGTATAAAAGAAACTTTTCTCATCTTCTTCCACATGGAATATCTGCAACAATCCCGGAGCGTTCTCCGTGATTTTGCGATAATTGATAACACCCCGCAGTTCCCGTCCCCACGAATCACCGAGCTTCTTCTTGGAAACGATCTTCACCGCCATCTTCCTGCCGGAGATATCCTCGCAATAATACACATCCCCATACGCCCCGCCACCGCAGTGCGCAAGAAGTTTTAAGCCGTGAAAATTTTCCCTATCCATATTTTTTCCTGTTCGATTAAAACAATATCACTGTTTTTATAATTCTGTCGCTGATTTTGAATTTTGTTTTTCCAACATCTGAATTTTGAAGAAAAACATTATCATCAAAATCATATTCAATATGCAGAACATGATAATACTTGCCACGATCGATACTATATGAATTGTACTTTTATTTTTATTGTGCTCAAGGGAAGATGAAATTTTTTCCAGATTGCTTGATGTCAATTCCAAACTGGTTATGAGAGCTTGAGAGGTTGTTTTGTTATATGATTCCAATATGGAAGAAATTTTGGTCAGGCTGGCAATACCATTTTGAATATTTTTATTGCCACGGAAAGGGCGGTAGCTCACTTTCAGAACAGGAATATTGATGTGAACACGGCTGATACTATCCAGGGATTTTTTTATATCATCAATCGAGGTCTTCAGATACGGTACCAGCTCGTTACTCTGTCTGATGTTGACTTTTACCGCATCGACAGTCTGTTTGTAACTTTCTGTAAGTTCTACAAATTCTTGAATTTTTTTATCATCAGTTGCATTGTTCATAAAGCGGAACAGAGAAATTCCGCTTACAAGTAAGAGTATACAAAAAATAATTTCCAAAGCGAGAAGAAAACGAAGCATCGTGAAAGGTCCTTTTATTGAAATTTTAAACGGATTTGTTTTATTTTTCCGGAACGTAAAAAGGTGATGACGGCAGTGTCACCCGGGGTGTAGAGCGCCGATATGATAAGTTGAAGTTCCCGGATGGTGGAAACTTTGCGATCACCGATTTTCAAGATGCGATCGCCGACGCTCAAACCGGCTTTTTCTGCGGGAGAATCCGGCAATATTTTTGATATGACCGGAGGCGAATTTTTGTCGTATTGCGGCATCACCACTCCCATTTCAGGTTTGTCGGGGAGTTGACTTTTTATGATACTTAAAATCACCAGACGGGCGAGATTTCCGTCAATGGCAAAACCGAGACCGACGTTGCCGGAGGTTTTGCCGGAGGAGGGGGGAGCGATGAAACAGTCATTGATGCCGATCACTTCGCCGTCAATATTCAGCAATGGACCACCGGAGTTACCGGGATTGATTGCGGCATCGGTTTGAATGTACTCTTCCTGATAATTCAGACCGAGTTCCCTGCCTTTGAAACTGACGATCCCGGTGGTCATTGTTTGGGATAAAGCGAAAGGCGAACCTATAGCGATAGCATGATGACCAACTTTTACCTTTCCGGTATCAGCGAACTTGAGATACGGCAATTTTTCTTCGGCAGTTATTTTCAAGAGAGCTAAATCAGTTTGCTGAGAAACGCCGATGATTTTTGCTCTGACGCGTCTGCCGTCAGCAACTTTTACCGCAGTTACTTCGCCCGTGGCAATAACATGATAATTGGTAACAACCAATCCATTGTCAGATATGAAAAATCCGGAACCGGTGGAAGAAATCTGTAAATTTCCGCCCCGGGAAACCATTGAATTGACCGTGACCACTGCCGGCATGGCTTTTTCTGCAACCGCAGCAAACTTTTCCTGAAGTTTTAACTCCCCTGCGTCAAGTCCGCAGATTACAGTCACTGCGATCAGCCATGAAATGGTTGATTTTAATATGCAATTATTGGGTAATATTTGCCGCATACCGCTTTGTCCCCCCATGCTTATGCGTTTTTGTCATTTTCCGGTGCGGGGGATCCCAATTTTTCTTTCTCATTTAATTGATCATTTATCTGGGTTTTCACTTCCTCCCAGCGGGTTTTGATCATCTTATAATTGATGTTCCACATGCATTCTCCGTATGGACCAACGATCAGATACAAATTCATATTTTTATTTATTCCGGGATATTTGCATAATTCGTAATAGCAAAACTTCCATTCGTGATATGAGTCTTCCAGAATTGCTCCGGGGGCAATCAGATAAATATTGGGAGGCAGAGAGAGAAAAGTTCCTTCAAATTTTATTTTATGGTGATCGATTGACGAAATATATTCAGCTTCTTTGCCTTGTTTTATTGATGCAAAATATTCCAAATATACATCAACGTGATGTTCAAAAACATTTGCCAGGTCATTGTCATAACCGGAAGTTTTGCGATATTGTTTCATATTGTGATGTTTTTCTTTTACACCGCAATATCCGGCTGCCAGAGCCCGTTCCATATTTCCGTATGCCAACTTCAGAACATTGTCATCCCGGTTGAAAATATTGATAAACGGTTCGGTGGAAACTTCGGCGCATGATTTCAAGTCCGGATCATCACAATTTATTGCCGCACCAAGCAAAATGATCTGTTTGACTTTAATATTTTTCTCTTTGAGATGTTTGGCGGTGCGGGAGACTATCCTGCCGCCGAGAGAATGTCCGGCGAGAATAAGTTTCTGTTGTTTTTCTGCCGGCATTTTTATTATTTTTTCGCTTAATTGCAAAGCTGTTTTTTCGCAATTATCTTTCGCGGATTGCCAATTTACATTAGAATCCCAGTGGTGGATCGAAACCTTTCGAGTTTGGAATATCTTTTTTATTTCACGATCTATCGGTTCATCAGGATTGATATTGTTTTTGGTTTTCCACCCGGGCACAAAGATAACTTCGTTTTGGGAGCATTTGTGATAACAGATGAAATATATTATAACCACGGTTATGGCAGCTATACATAATGCTCCGGTTGCGATGATCGTTCCCCCCATACGTTTCATGACTTTACTCTTTCCTTTTTTACTTGTTCTTGTTAATTTCTGCTCGATGGAGTGCGGTCAGTTATGGCGGAGTGGAAAAATATGCAAGATTTCTCGTTAAATCCAATGCTGACCGAATCAACTCCACCTATCTGACTGTTTTCGGCACCATAAATCTTACACATAAATCATCTTTTTTTTTTAACACGTCCTTCTCCCTGCTGTACAAAGGCACTTGCAAGCCTACCACTCCACAGGGATACGGACGCGCCAAGATACAGTACCGCTGTTGCAGCGGCACAATGCACCTGTACAACGCCCATATCCAGATTTGAGTGGTAATAAAAAATTGCAAGTTTTATTGTAACACCCTGAATACGGCACAAGCATCAATTTGATGCTCTGTTTTTTTCATCCCGACACAAATCTGTCTTCAATTAAGATAGCATGGGAATATTGAAAATTCAACTGAAAAAAATCAGCCCTGCCGACTTTTTTGCTTACAAATAAGCGCAGCAGGACTGGAGAATTAACGGTTGATGCGATTCAATAATTAAAATTGATCTGCGATCATCCTGAAGAAAGACCGGAACATTTTCCAAATCTTTTCCCAAATGGAAATTTTTTCTTGAATACTCAAATCAATATTTTCAGAACAATACTCTTGTTCCGGCATTTCGATAACAATTTTTTCCCCATATTTTGATTCTTCCGGGTAATAACCGGATACTATACCAACGCAAACCGGGTATCCTTTTATGAATAGCGGAGAACCACTGCGTCCTTTTTCAATTTTTCCAGGCAAGTATATCACCCTGTCATCAGCATCTGCCATCTTGCGAAAGGGAATACGGTAATAGCCGTCATTAAAAATACATAATTCTCTATTTTTGAATAACGTTGTGTCACGGGAAAAATCCGGAACCTCATAATCCCGTTTTTCTTTCAGACCGGAACTGTCGATTTCTACGACAGCAAGATCAGAACCGGAAATTTTTCTGACATGTATGACCTCTCTGGATTTTCCGTTACTTAATATGATGTAGTATTTTTCAAACAGTTTATCAAAAAGATGAGCGGCAGAAAGGCAATATATTTTCCCGTTTTCCTGCTTTAAAATGACTCCGTAACCACTGGACGGCATTTTTTCAGGAGCAACCGCGACAGTATAACGCTCATAGATTGGAGCTTCTTTGTCTGTACAGCCGAACCAACAAAAACACAGAACAATAACTGCCCGGAAAAATATTTGTGGAAAGTTCGCACAAGATTTTTTCATATTTTTATTTACCAGTCGCGATGAGGTGGAAACGCAAATCACATCTTGCGATATCATTTTTATCCACGATGGTCAGCGGCATTGATATCCACTTTTGATCGGCAATACTGTTGTCAATTAAAAAATCCCGATGTCCGAGAGAATCAAACGACTTCATGTTTTCTACTGTCAAAATGATTCCTTGCGAAAGACACTCTGCTATCAGTTCTTTGGTGTTATTGCTGATCAGATTCTCTGTCGCTTGAGTTTTTGCGTAAACATTGACGCCGTCACACAAAAGGTATCCGGCTGCTTTAACTGTTTTATTCAGCAGTTCAATTTCTTTTTTACTTAACTTATCATCATCAAGCAACTCTACTGTAATTGTTTTTCCCTGATTTTCTTTAAATTTGAATGGAGTAATTATCTGTGTTGTATTATGTCCAGACTGATCTTTTACATTTAACGGTGCCAAACAAAACACTTCGGAATCTTCAATTCCGAATTTCAGCCATAATTCAGCTTTGGAAGCCATGAACTTGGTTCCAAAAAACCAACGGGTTTCGTCATCATTTCTTACTTCCACAGAAATGGCGATTTGTTCACCTTCGCCTCTTGTAAATATTATACCTTGATCTTTAAAGAGAGAAGCGCTTCCTCCGAGACCAGTCCCACAACCTCCAGAAAGGAATCCCCCCAGAATGATAGTTCCCATGAATAACAAAATTTTGTGTTTCAACATACTTTTTCTCCTTTTTTGTGTTTTCCTGAGGTCTTTGAAAAAAGATCCTCTGTGTTTACTTACTGCACCAAATATTTGGTTTCTTACACATGTTTTGTATTTTTTTGAGGATATGACACCGAACAATGTAGAAAATCGCTTTTCATGTCGATCAAAAATTAACACGCCGAATGGCGATTATCCCGGATATCCTCTCCATAAGGTAGCACCGTATAAAGAAATTGCAATCACCCAGAGTGAAAATAATCATTTTTTTTACAAGTTCATGAGAAAGAGATGTTGAAGGGGCAAAAAGCTCACCTGCAACTGCTCTCCAAATACTCAGACACAATGATTTCGCAACCGGCAAACTGAAAATATTACATGCCCCTTGACATTATTTGACATGATTTTTTTTTGCGGCGTTCTAAGAAAATCGGGATGAGCCCGGAAACGACGAGAATAATACCGGAAATCCCCAAAATATACACTGCTGCTATCATTACGCTTGGGGGAAGTTTCTGCCAGAAATTTTTTGTTAAAACTTCGTGGTGCTTATAAGAAGTTTTTACAAGGCGCACTGCGAATCTGCCTTTGCGGGCGACTCTTTTCAAGAGTTCCGGGGAAGAACTTTTCAAAACATCCACACTTTCATCTGCGGCATGCCTGGAAACCAGATGAGTCAACGCCGGATTATTTTGGGATTTTTGCGCAAGAATAGCTAAATCATCGGCATGTTCGATATTTCTGAACATATTTTTCGTCCGGATGAAACCGGCAGAATCCAGCATATCTTTTGTATCGCTGAAAAAGGCTTGGGCAGACTTGTCTATTTTTCTGTTTTTGATGATTTTCTGACACATCGCCAAAAGAGTATCTGCAAGTTTCCGGGTGATAACACCGGCTTTCTGCATCGCTTTTAAAGCAGCCGGGGCCCAATCGGCAATATCAACAAATTCAGTGGCAAGTCCAATGGCGGCAAGAGCCGCGATAAGGGGATCGGTTTCCTTTTTGGTCAACTTGAAGTAGCCTTGCTTGACCAGATCGCGAACATCGCCATACATGATCATATCCGAAATTAAACTGCCGCCGATTTCTTCAATTGAACCATCGGGATTTCCGGTGATAAAGGCGCGTCCGGATTTGTAGATGCGGTTCCAGATTTTTTTGTTTTCCTTTTCGACTTCTGCTTTCAAAGCGGCAGCATCAGCGGCGCATGGTAAATCCAGTTTTTGAACATCTTCACAAAGGATGAGTGCTTCGCCGTAACGTTTCTCTTTGATGAGCTGCCGTATTTCTGAAATGTAGTCATGATCCGGCAGAGCATCGAGCTGCTGTTCTACCGTGACGGCATCTTCGATCTTGGTTGCGTTATACCAACCCCACACAGCTCCGCTGATCAGCAGAATCCCAAACACCACGCGAAAATAACGTTTGACATTTTTCATCATAGAGCGAATTCCTTTCGATTATCTACTTTTCTTACTGCCGCGCGATGAAGGTTTCTTACACCCCGAAAGCAAAAAAAAGTGTCAGATTTTCTCTTATTTCGACATGTTTGCGAACTTGCTGCATCTCAGAGAGCTGGATATTCCGGAATAGTGCAATGGTTCAACGTTCATATTCGGATGAGAGGCAGCCACATCCTCTGGGGGCGCTGAAACAAATAGCGGCACGGGAGCCAAACCGCCCTTATCCGGGCTCACGTCAGGCAATACTATACTCCGATCTACGCAAAAGTCAAGTGCCGAACCGCAAAAAACTATTGATAAAGCCACCTCTGCCAAAACGGGTAGTCGTGCCGGAAACGACCACCACCCAAGTCAACACCCAAGCGGCAAGTACAGAAAATTCAACAGTTGCCCCGTCTGACCAGTCCGAAGTGTCCGACCAGTCTGACACCGCTCCGGTGGAGCAAACCGCAGTCCCGGCTGAAGAAACCGCAGAGCCGGGGGAAAAGGTGGAGCGCAAAACAGAAGCTGAAACAGATGATACCGCAGATGGTATTCCGGCGGGTCAGGTTTCCGGCGGGAACCCATACGCCAATATTCTGAACAACAAACCGGGCAGTCCTGCAAGGATCACCGCTTTTACCCGTCTGCCCGATGGCGAACACACCGTCAACGGCAAGAGCTTCACCAAAAAGGATAATGCCTTTACCCTTGACGGAAAAGTTCTCAATGCCCGGGAGATCGAAAGAGCCACCCGCGCCGCCGCCGAAGACCTCAAGCGCAAATCCGATACCGGAAAATCCGCTCCGGCGGAGCAAGGCAGTGAGCAAGTTGAAACCGCAACAGCCAGCGGTAAAAAGTCCGACCAGTCCGACCAGTCCGAAAAAATCGAGGACTACGGCGAAAAGATCGGCGGAGCAAGGAAAGATTCTCTGATCAAATACAGGAAACGCGGTAATCAGACTATTGCCGAAGAAGATGGGGAAAAAGTTCCGGCATGGAGAAAAAAATATTTTGCCATGCAGGGATTCAACGGCAAATGGGATCTTTTTGTGGAAGATAAAAAACTCTTGGGAGGTGCAAGGCAAATCACCCGAAGCGACTTTGACAGCGAAGCGGAAGCGCTGAAACATATTACCGAGGCGCATATCGCAAATAATTACGCTTTTATCCATAACGGCAAAGATTATTCAATCCACAAGCGGTTAAAAAGTGTCAACAAACTTGTGGAGGTTAAATCCGGATTTGCCACCCGTGAAGAAGCGATGAAATGGGCGCTGAAAAACTTTGATGAATTGATCGCCACAAAAACGGGTTATGGTGAAAAAGACCTTGCGACTGCGCCGAATTATAAGCGCACCGGAGAACCGCGATTAAATCGCAATGTCACAGCGGAAGACCTCGGCAAAACCTTCGGTTTCCGTGGCGTTGAATTTGGTTTGTGGGAAAATCAGCAGGAGCGGCAGAAGGTTCTCAACGATGCTTACGATGCACTTTATGATCTGGCTGAGTTGCTTGACATCCCGCCCCGGGCGCTTTCCCTCAATGGGACACTTGGGGTCGGTTTCGGTTCCCGCGGCAAAGGCGGCAGAATCAGAGCGCATTATGAGCCGGATTATGTGGTTATCAACCTTACCAAACCTTCCGGAGCCGGTACATTTGCTCATGAATGGGCGCATGCGCTTGACCATTATTTCAAAAGACAGGCATCCGGCGATGATAAAAGCATGAGCTATCTTTCCGAGAGTCCCGGCAATCCCAAAGAAAAAATGCGCAAAGAATTGTTTGAGGCATTTAAGAAAATCAGAGATGCCATTACCAGAATCGAGCGCCCGCGCAATGCTGAAGAGAAAGCGGAATTGCAAAAAAGCATTGAGCGCCGGGAAACCGAGTTTACAGATAAACTGGCGAAACTCCGGGATAAATTGGCAAATGCTTCCACCAAAGTCTATTCCCGCCGTAAAAAATCAGATGCCACGCCGGAACAATTAAGGCGTTTCGATGAAATCGCAAAAACCTTAAAAGATCAGCCGGTAAAATGGCAGGGTATCACCGATAAAACCCGGTTGAAAAATCACTACCGGTACACCAATGATGCTTTTGAAAAGCTCAACGATCTTTATAAAGAGATCACCGGCAGAACCGGATTTGATGCCAAATATTACAATGTTGGTGATGTGGCAGAGCTGAGTTATATTTTGGAGCGGCAGCAGAATCTTCAAGATCAGCACGATAATAAAATTGTATTGCCGACTGATTACAAACGCAATGCCAAAGCTCTTGACAGCAACCGTTCCGGTGGTTATTGGGCGAGTGATGTGGAAATGTTTGCCAGAGCATTTTCAAGTTTCATTGAGGATAAGTTGAAAGCCGACAACCGGGTATCTGAATATCTTTCCTATGGCAGTAACAACGATTTTTATGATTGGACTGGTGGCGCCAAACCTTTTCCGGAAGGCGCAGAAAGAACCGCTATCAACCATGCTTTTCAGAAGTTCTTTGATATACTGGAAACCAAGACCGATCCCGGCACCGGCAACACGGCGCTGTTTTCTATGGAGGGGGATGTGAACAAAAAATACCAAGAAAAAGAGGTGACGGTACAATTTTCTGACAAAAACCACAGTAAAAAAGTCGACTTTCTTAAAAATGGAGAAGCAATACCCGTAAAAAAAGACAATATCCATTTGCAAAAAGGAACAGGCAAGAGTGCGACACAACAAGTTGTCGATCAGATTGAAAATTTTTCTCCGCGAACATATCAAACCGAAATCGGCGATGTTGATATTGATAAACAAAGCATTCACAAATCAATAGGACACGGATACGGACAAGAAAAATTAGACGTTTTTGCCGTTTTGCAAAAAGGATTTCAAAACGCAGTATATATCGGAAACGCTCCTGATTGGGATGGAAACGATATGCTCAATCATTATTTTGCATTCCCGATTATTTACGATGGAGAAAGAAAGTTGGTGTTCTGTCGGGTAAGATCTGATGTAAATAAAACAAGGCTGTATGTTCATGAGATCTATCTTGAAAGTGATATAAAAGAAAGGGCTGAAGCGATTCAAACCGCTGCCGAACAAGATAAAACTCTCAAGCCACACGAACGGTTCAGCCCATATAAGAATATACTCTCATATTTCTATATTGCAAGAGGTGATTTCAAAAAAACATTTAAATTTTTCGTAAAAGTCAACCCCGCTTCTGAAAAAAATCCGGAAAATTTCTCCGGCGGCGTGAAATTCTCCATGCCGGGGGATGGGGGAATAGATGCAGAGTACCTTTCCGCAGTAAACCGCGGCGACATGAAAACCGCTCAAAAGATGGTCGAGAATGCCGCCCAAAGAGCCGGATATACCATCAAGGCTTATCATGGGACAAAGGAAAAATTCACTGTTTTTAGCAAAGGAGAAAAAATAGGTTGGCTTGGCAAAGGTATATATTTTGCTGATAATAAAAAATATGCTAAAACAAACGGCAAGAATGTTGTATCAGCTTATTTAAGCATCAAAAATCCGTATATTGCTCAAGCAAACTCCCCGGATGGATTTTTTACAGAAATGCATAAAAAATATCCGGAAGCCAATAATTACGATATAGCAGAAATTCTTCAAGAAAACGGATATGACGGTATCGTTTATACTCATTGGGATAGCGATATTGGCAAAATCACAGTTGTCTTTGAATCCGAACAAATCAAATCCGCTGACCCTGTTACCTATGATGACAACGGCAACATCATACCATTGTCGGAGCGTTTCAATCCTGAAAACAAAGACATCCGCTTTTCCCTCAACACTCCCGGCGACACCTCCTTATCTCCGGAAGATTACCGCCGGAGTATTGACCCGCTTTTTGACTTCTTCATGGAGTACAGCGATAACCATCTGGTCAATCCCGGCATGTCTCATGCGGGGGAGGATTTCAGCGGCAGTTACATTTCCGGAGACTTCAAAGGTTATTCCGAGAAGAGACCGCAGGGCAAAAATGAGAGCGATGCAAGCTATCAGCGTTACCTTGACAGGCGGCAAAACGCTCTGGAAAATGCCGATGGCACCCCCCTTGATGAACTGGCGGCGGCGCAATGCTCCGGTGGATGCGGGAAACTTTGTCTGTCACACGGTGAGGTGGTCAACCCGACGGATGAGCGAATTGCAGAATTACTCCGCAGACTGCGGAAAGCCAAACCGGAGCGTGGACGGCAGAGTTATGCAACCGTCAAGCAGACGAGGGATATTCTGGCGGCTTTCAACGCAGAGGTGACGGAATGGCTTCAGAACAATTCAGCAAAGTTGCGGACAGTACCGGCTTAAAGCCGGGTAAGCTGGCGGAGTTGTTGGGAAAGACGAGCCAGACGATCCGGCTGTACCGGAGCGGTGCGCATAACGTTCCGCTGCTGGTGGCGAAGAAGGTCAAAGAACTTGACGAGCAATAAACGGCGGGGAATGATCCCCGCTTTTTTTTGACCGAAAAAAGCGGGGTATACAAAGGGGAATACAAATTGGGGTAAAAAATTCCCCTGAAACTTTGAGTTTTCAGGGGAAGTAAGGGTGAAAACTGGTACCCGGGACGGGACTCGAACCCGTACTCCCGAAAGAAGCAGATTTTAAGTCTGCTGTGTCTGCCATTCCACCACCCGGGCGTCATATATTACATAATATATCGCATGTTTATAACTAAATCAACACTGCCAAAGAGATTTTACTGTTTTTTCCGCCGGATGATGCTGAAAAATTCCCGGAACTCGATTGCGGAAAAGAAAAACGCCGCCGCAAGGTAGATCGCTCCGAAAAGAAAAGCCGTTACTCCGAGAATAAACATATCGTTGATAATCACCCTTGAAAAGTGAAACATTCCGCGTACAAAGGGCAGAATAAACCAGACTGCCAATGCCGCCGCCGCCGCAGTCAGAAGGGATTTTGCCGCAGAAAATACCGTTGAGGTGAGCAAAGGGAATCCATCGCGTTTCAAAAGCACCAGCAGAAACGTATTATTCACCAGTTGGGAAATCACTGTTGCCAGAGCCAACCCTGCCGCCCCAAGCGGAAACATCAAAATCAGATTGAAAATCAAATTTACCGAAATCGCGGTCAGCGATACATAAAGCGGGCGTTTCATATCTTTGCGGGAGTAAAACGCCGGAAGAATAACTTTCAGCGAACAGAATAAGGGTATCCCCATGCCGTAAAACACCGCCACCATGCGCGTGGCTTCCAAATCCGCCAGAGTATACCTTCCCCCCAGACAGAGGACCCGGAGTATTTCCG
Organism: Victivallaceae bacterium; assembly: GCA_045605305.1. Taxonomy (GTDB): domain Bacteria; phylum Verrucomicrobiota; class Lentisphaeria; order Victivallales; family Victivallaceae; genus UBA1784. Next base: position 1,992 of record JAZUPS010000009.1, on the reverse strand, counting down.
TATGAAAAAAGACCACCGCCGCCGCCATGGGCGCACAGATAAACCACACATGGCGCAAAGAAAAGTTCAACTGACTGCGCAGCTCATCAAAATCATTCGCCGCCGCCGCCCGGGTCATGGATGCCATCAGCACCGCCCCCAGTGAAACAGCAAACAATCCAATGGGCAAATCAATTATCCGATCCACATAAGTCAATGCCGGAACAGCCCTTTCGCCCAGATACGAAGCCAGAGTCCGGTCGATGAGAAAACTCAACTGCAGCGCCCCGTAACCGATCAATCCGGGTGTTGCCAGACGGATGACATCTTTGGTAATGGCAAAATCCCGGAATGCCGCTTTGCAGAAAACCGGGAAACGCCCGCAGCTGCGCAACATCCACAACATGAGCAAAAATTGCACCATTCCGGCAAAGGTGGTCAAAATTGCCAGCAAACGCAACTGGTTATCCGGCTGAAGTTCAAGAACCACTCCGGCAATCAGTCCCCCGATCAGAGCGAGGTTGAAAAACAGTGCCGTCAGTGCCGGGCGGACAAAGATCCCCGCATAGTTAAGCACCGCTCCGATAACTCCGGTCAGACAGATGAAAAACGCATAGGGCATTATCAGCGGCAAAAAGCGGCACACTCCGGTAAAGTTCGGATTGAAGAAAATATTTTCCCCGCAAAACAGTGCCGCCTTTCCCCCCATCAGCGCCAGAAGTGAAACCGCCAGCACGATCAATGCCAAAATCGCTCCCAGAAACGAAAGCACCTGAGCCAGACGGAGCCGCGCCTCGGTAATACCGGAATTTTTTTCCGCTTCTGCGATCAGCGGGATCAACGCCGTTCCCAACGCCCCCTCCCCTAAAAGACGGCGGAAAAGGTTCGGGATCATCAGAGTCAAAAACCAGATACCGGCAGTCTCACCGCCGCCCAGGGCGGCAGCTTCCAACCGCACCCGCAGCAACCCCAGAATCCGGCTTGCCAGAGTTGCCAGTGCCACGCCAAAGCTGTTTTTCAGCAATTTGGTTTCTCTGCTCATCGCATCACCGCATCAAGGAGTTCATACGCCGCTTTGTCGGCGCTTCTGCCGGGATAAAAACAAATTTCCGGAATCTCTTTTCCCACCGGACGGATGGATTCTTTGATTTTTTCCAACAAATTTGCGCTCAAATAGTTACCTCCGCTGGAGTCAAAGCTCAAGCGGAAACGGGAGGAATCAAAAGGCATTTTTGCGGAAAATTCAGCCAATAATTCCAATGCTCCGGGTTCGTGGGGATGGAGGTCGATCAAAGTCCGCACCGGCATCAGCAGGGAGTTGCGGAACTTGAGAAAATCCATGGGGCGGGCAGAAATAACTCCGGGAATACGGAGTTCCAGAAGCAACTGCAGTTGATACCGGGTCAAAATCCCGTAACAGCAGCGGATCACATCCCGCAAATCGTTTGCGTAACTCTCATCGGATAAAAGGGATTCCCAATCCACTGCCAGAGTGACTTCCCGTATTCCCAGCCGGACAAATTCTCCGCAGTTGGCGGAAAACAACCGGTAAAACTCCAGCATCATGCCGCTTCCGGCGCCGATCAATGCACTGAATGTCCGCGCTTCGCTTCTGCCTCCGGCACGGAAAAGCCGCTTTTTCCACCCTTTGGGAACTGCAAAATCCGGCGTCTGGATCATTCCGGAAGATATTTCCAGAAAATCCGCGCCTTTCAACTCCGGCAGTTCTGCCAGTTGCCGGGATGAAGTTACCGCGATTCCGTAATGGAGTTTCACAAAAATCCCGCCTCCAGCAAAGTTTCCATTGTCACCCCGGAACTTTTCGCCCCGGAATCAACTTCCATCATCCGCAAAATATATCTGCCGACCACATCGAACTCCAGATTGACCAAAGTCCCGGCACTGCGTTCCCGCAAAGCGGTATCTTTCAACGTCACCGGAATCAGCCGCACTGAAAATGAGTCGCGCCCGGCATCCACCACCGTCAATGAGACCCCATCGACTGCGATCCCC
>JAZUPS010000008.1:0-5477 GCA_045605305.1 Victivallaceae bacterium | reverse complement strand
CCTGCCGTCAGCTTTGCCATCACGGAACATGAATCTGTCCGCCGGACGGTCTCTCCAGAAAAGGATCGTCTGGGTCCGCTTGTGCGACCATTTTTTGAAATCATTCAGATCGCCGATCCGGTTGGATGCCGGATCAAGTTTCCAGGCATCTGCCCAGGCTTTATCATTGCCGTATTTTTCTTTGAGATAACCGACCAGCGCTTTGCGGGCGGCGACACCGAAATCTCCGGTGATGCAGGTTTCACGGCTGCGCGGACCTTTGGCGAAGTCATAACGGTCAACGCCCCAGTTGTTTTCATGCGCCAATCCGGCGGCGATCGCCACTGCTGTCACGCTGTTGGCATAAGGGCGCTTGCGGATTTCGCTGAGCAGACGGTAAACATTGTCATAGATAAGTTTACGGTACTTTTTGCTCGCCATGCTCGCGCGCACCTGCAAGTTTCCGGTGCCGCGGTTGTTGTAAAATCCCATCAATCTGCTGCCGTCACCCAGTTCTATTTGTTCATCGGGATTGGCAAAGAGCCACTCGGTCAGCGGGTCGATACTGAATACCAGCATGAACTTCGCCTTGGGGTTTTTCTGCAGGATATAACGGGCAAAACTTTCAAAAATGCGGATATAAGTGGCGTGGGATGCCGCCATATTTTCCTCATCCGCCACAAAGGGCATTCTGCCGACCCGGAACATCTGTATCGCACCGGAATCCAGCTGATCTGCCGCCTGTCCGGCGGTAAGTTTGTTCGCTCCGAAAAAGAAGAGCCCCGCCGGTTTGCCATCCAGAAAGAATTGACTTTCACGGAGTTCGGCTTTGGGGAAATCCGCCGCCAGTTTCACCGGAGCTTCCCCCAGAATCAACTCGATTTGACCATTGACCGGAGCAGGGAGCATTTTCCCGGTTTTACTGCGGATAAATGCCTGTTCTTTGCCGTTTGCCACTGCCAGACGCACCGGCATGGAGGCAGAAACCTCTTCGGGCCAGCAGCCGGTGATGACACATTTTTTGACCCCTTTATCCCCGGCAAAAAGGGAATTTTCCGGGGAGGTGATGTTGCTGCCCAGAGAGAAATTGGCGTGCAGTTCCAGCGGTAATTCTCCAAATCTGGCACTTACGGAGTAATCCTTTTTCAGTGCTTCGGGAATAAAAAATTCCAGTTCAAGGGTGTATTTTTCGCCGCTTTTGGGTATTGCCGGGGTCAGACGGCAGCTTTTCAACTCCACCTCATCAGTGAAAAATGGTTCGCTGTAATCCAGCGCCCAGTAGTCCGCAGGATAACCCCGGGAAAAGAAGCGGTTGTGGGCAGCTTTCCAATTTTCAAAACCGTTATGAAGCGATTGCCACCCCTCTTTTGCCGTCAATGAAGCGACGGTGGTCGTGGAATGGCTGACCGCTTTCTGCACCGAACCATCAGCATAACGGATCGCCAGCTCATAGATCACGCCGTGCAATCCGCTGGAAATATCCGTTTTCATCGCCCGGCAGGCGAGAATATTCTCCTTTGCCAACTCCGTCACCGGAATATTTACCCGGTGGATAAGGGGGCGGGATTCGGGAATTGTCACCTGGGTACGCAGAATTTTTTTGCCGTTGAGAAAAACTTCCGCCTGATTATAAGCGGCGATACTCAGCACCGCTTCCACCGCTTTTTCCCCGGTCAGAGCAAACGGTGTGCGGAAAAATCCCTCCACCGCCTTGTCATTGGGGATGGGATTATTTTTCGGCACCCAGATCCAATATGCCCCGTTGCGGCTGAAAGCCGGAACCTGTTTAAGTACCTCATTATCAGCAGATGGGATACCTGCCAACTGGAGTTCCCGGATCGCCACTCTGCCATTTTCCGGAGCATGAAAAGAGAGTCTCACCCGCTGAATATCGGTCAGAACTTCAGGAAAACGGCAAAAAAAATGATCCTTGCGGACCGGGAAATCTCCTACCGTCTGCCATTGATTATACCTTTTTACCTCGATTTTTATCTTTTCCGGCAATTTACTGCGTCCGGAAAACTCTTTCGGCTGATAACCTGCCAATACTCCCAGATAACCCACCGCTTCATTATAGCGGTAATCTATCGGGGTAAAATCGACAAATAATCCCCCGGCAGTAACGTTGCTTCTGAACCAGTTCAATTCGATGTCATGGTCTGCCTGCGCAGCTCCGGAGAGCCACGCAGTATCATTTTTTCCGTCGTACATCGCCCCTGCCCGGTGGCGGTCGATCTCTGCCGAATCACTGACCGTGATCACCGCTCCGGCATTTTTGGTGGCGATATTGCTTTCCCCCGGCAAAATCGCCGCCGCTTCAGCATCAACTTCAGTCACGCTCATGTTGCGGAACTCCACCACACCGGCTCTTGAAGTGCACAGAAATGCCGCTCTGGCAAATTTGGTTCCCGGCGCCCAGCGTACTGCTCCGGCATCGAAGCGGATCTCTCCGGTAAATTTCTGCCAGTTGCCGTCGATCTTTTTGCCGAATGATCCGGCGTAGAGAAAAGATGCCCCGTAACCGTGGATGCGAACCACCGTACCGGCAGGGATCTCCTCTTTGAGCGGAGCGGCAAGAACTGCCGCAGTTCTGCCGCTTTCCTGACGGATCTCTTTTACCGGCAGAATATTGAAATTGGGCAAATCGCTTTTATCCTCTTTGGCATTCAGTGCCAGCAGAAAGGAACTCTTTTTTGCCGGCCAGGTGGGGTTCTTTTTCAGAATCACTTCTGTTGCTCCGGCTTTGGCACTTTCCACTGTCGCCAGAGGACTTTTTGCCATTGTCCGGTAGTGCTGGAAACCGATCTCTTTGTGATCGGCAGTATAGGGTACAAAGCCGAAGTAAAGCGGAACTGCGGCAGTTGTCCCGGTCACCCGGAACTCCCCGGTAATAACATATTTTTTCCCCGCTTTGACCGGAATGAACGCCGATGAGATCAACCTCTGACCGGATTTGTGGGAAAATACCCCGTCTGCGGAAAGGGAGGGCTTGCGGACATGCCAGTCATCTTTGGATACCGATTTCCAGACCTCCTGAGCGCCAAGCATAACTCCGGAACTCAACACTAATGCGAAAAGACTCTTTTTCATGCTATGTATTTCTCCATTGATTATTTGGTAAAATGTCCGAAAATATCCAGCGTTGCCGATTGAGCTGCAACTGCTTCTGTCAGTGAAAAGCCCCCTGCATGACCATCCAGATAGACCGCATAAGCAAAGTTGCCGTGCCGGTTGGTGGTATTGATCGTGGTCAGATCGGTCTTTGCTTCACAGGTTTTGCAATAAACCACATTGGTATTGCTGTTGCCCGGGCCGCTTTCAGTGCGGGCATCAGCGATCATCATCTTCGCTGTCGGATTCTGGATGCTGGTGGCTTTCACCGGCTCTTTGCCGCTGCCGGAGTAGTGGGTGTTGAGACGGTTGAGATGACCGCCCCGCGCCTGATAGACCATGCCGTAAGCGACAGTTTTAGCTTTGACCTGAGAAGGACAGTAGAAAAGCTCCTTGCCCGCATCGTAGGGCAGCATACGGAACTTCCACTCCTTTTCCGATCCGCTTGGTTCGGAATAAGGAACAGACCAGTCATCATTGTCCCCGGCATACATCATCAGACAGGTTCCCATCTGCTTGAGGTTGCTGGTGCAGTTGGCAACTCTGCCCCGCTCTCTGGCACTGTTCAGCGCCGGGAGCAGAATCGCCGCCAGAATGGCGATAATGGCGATAACGACGAGAAGTTCGATCAAGGTAAAGCTGGTCAGCTTTACCTGCCTGCAGGCAGATTTTCTGAAAGAATCAAACAACATTTTAACATCCTCCTTAGTTATGGTTAGGATAAATTATTTCACCCGTTATCATGAACTTTTTCAGCCAGTTCCATAATCAATTCCCGGCAGACCTTCCGGGGATCTTCATTCAAAGGGATCTCTTCCATAAAGTCCCACAATTTCCGGCGGGAAAGGAGATCCTGCGCTTTCTCAGAGAGGTTGTCAAAGCGCAGAGATCCTTTCAACCAGCCATTTCTGGCGGCGGCGTAACCCACCAGCACCGGGTCAAGTTTCTCTTCATTTTCCCACTCCAATGCGACCAGTTCCCGGTAGAGTGCCGCGGTCATTTTTCCGGCAAGCCAGGTGCAGAGCATCCGCGCCAGACGGCAGGGAAGACCTTCAAGGTAACGCTCGATGGGAAACTCCGGATCGTGGCAGAAGACCTTCAATCCGCTTTGAGGCAGGAGCTTTTCCAGTTCGCTTTCCCCATGGAGAGCTTTTCCTGCCGCCAGAGAAGCGAAAACCGGAGCAAAGGCCTCGTAACCCGGTTCGTATGCCTCGTAACAAACTCCCGCCAAGCCCAGTTTTCTGTAAAGTTCCAAATCCTGCAGATATACTCCGGTATTGAATTGGGGCGTTCCCCAGTAACCCTGACACATGACATTTTCGTGGATGTAAACTTTGCCGGGGAACTCTCTGCTCCACTCCTGAAGGCGTTTCAGATAAAATTCATTGGGGGCGGCACTGTCACGCCACCCTTCCGGAGCGGCATACTCCATGACAAACTCATTGCACTTATCCAGAGTCGAACCGATGGGGAAAAAGGGGTGACGGTAAAAGGTGTCAAACATGATCCGGTCAAGCTCCCGGTATGCCGAAAGATCTTCCGGCAGAGCGTAACGGCGGATATAAAGGTCTGTTTCCAGTTTCAATGCCGGGTTGACCTCCTTTGCCGCTTTGACAAACGCCGCCACAAAGGGACGGTACTGTTCATGCTCCGGGAGCATACGGCACTTGGGGCAGCGGCAGAACATCAAACCATCCCCCGCCCGCATGTGTACTCTGCTGATGGATGGGGGAAGAGTTTTCAGGTATTTTACTGCACCCTGATAAAATCCCTCAAGAGCTTCGGGATTTGAGGCGCACGGATGGGTCTCACACTCCGGGGAAGCGGTAAAAGTTTTGCCATTTTCATCGGCGGCGAACCAGGATTTTTTCCAATCAACCAGTTTGAAAAATGTCCGGGGACCGAAAACCATAAGCGTGATTTCCACCCCGTTTTCCCGGCACTCTCTTTCAATAAGCTCCCGGTAACGCCGCCAGCCGTAGTCGCTGTGGATGATGATGCTGTTGAAATCAAGCTCTCTCATGCGACGGATAAAACGGGTGAGCTGTTCCGGGGTATGCCGGAGCAGACTTTCACAGGGATTAAATCCGCGAATGCTAAAATCTTTCATCATCACCTCGTTGCAAAATTAGCTCATCTGAGGTAACTTCAAAAGTAATTCAAAAAAGGATTGAAAAATCAGCGTTGATGAGATTAAAGCCGGTAGTTTTCGGCGGCTGCTCTTGCAGTAACCAGCCGGAAACGCTCCGCTTTAAGATCGCAACGATGAACTTCAAGGATTTTTGTGGACTTTTGAAATTACCTCAACGTCATAAATATACCATAAAATCAACGTTATGCCAAGAGTAAAATTCAAGTAATATGGGTAAAAAAAATGCATATCATTG
>JAZUPS010000007.1:0-16946 GCA_045605305.1 Victivallaceae bacterium | reverse complement strand
GGAAACGACGAAGGTGCCCGCGAGCTTCTGAAAATGATGGAAGTTCCGTTTGCGGAATAATAGAAGGGGTAGAACAAAATGGCTAAACTCAGTTTGATTGTCAAGGCGAACCGCCCCAATAAATTCGCGGTCCGGAACTATACCCGTTGCAAAGCCTGCGGTCGTCCGCGTGCTTACATCGGTAAATTTCAGCTTTGCCGTATCTGCTTCCGTGAGATGGCTTCCAATGGCCAGATCCCGGGCGTGACCAAAGCGAGCTGGTAAGTAATAAGGTGAAAGGAATAATATTATGAGTATGCAAGATCCGATCGCCGATATGCTGACCCGGATTCGCAATGCGGCAGCAGCAGGTTTGGAAAAAGTGGCAATTCCGCTCTCCAAAGAGAAGAAGGCTATTGCCGAAGTGTTGATGGAAGAGGGTTACCTCAGCAGCGTTTCAGTTGAGGGCGAAGGTGTCAAAAGCCAGATCGTCGTCGTGCTGAAATATGCTGGAAACAAAGCCGTTATCGAAGGCATCGAGCGTGTCAGCAAATCTTCCTGCCGTGTGCATTGCGGCAGCCGTGAGATTCCGCGTGTCCGCAATGGTCTGGGTATCGTCGTTCTCTCGACTCCGAAAGGTATCATGAGCGGCCGCAAAGCTGCCAAAGAGAACGTCGGCGGTGAAATTCTCTGCCGTGTCTGGTAATTCATAAAACAAAACGTGGGAAAAATTAATTATGTCCCGTATTGGTAAAAAACCTATTGATATCCCTGCCGGCGTCAAAGTGACGATCGCGGACGGCAATATCGTGGTCGAGGGTAAAGAAAAGCTCTCGATGGCGCTGCCCCCGCACGTTGTTGCCGAGGTCAAAGATAATCAGGTTCTGGTCAGTGCGGCCGATGAGACCCGCAAAGCTAATGCTATGCACGGTCTGGCCCGCAGTCTGGTTCAGAATATGGTTATCGGTGTTTCGCAGGGTTTCCGCAAGGAACTGCAGATCGTCGGTATCGGTTACAAAGCGGCTGTTGCCGGCAATAAGCTGAATCTGTCGCTCGGTTACTCTCATCCGATCGAATTCATGATCCCTGCCGGGATCAAAGTTGCGGTCACTCCTGAAAACAAAATTACTGTTGAAGGATGCGACAAGCAGTTGGTTGGTGAGACTGCCGCTCAGATCCGTCGTTTCCGTAAACCTGAGCCGTACAAAGGCAAAGGTATCCGTTACGTCGGTGAGCGCATCGTGCTGAAAGAAGGAAAATCTGTCGGTTAATTCCGGTAGTATCAGGAGATTATAGAAATGTCTGTTATGGATAAAAAAACGCAGCGCGCCCGTCGCCATGCCCGGATCCGCAAACGGATTTCCGGCACTGCGGAGCGTCCCCGTTTCTGTGTCAGCATCACCGACAGCAACATCTATTGCCAGTTCATTGATGACGTCAATGGCAAAACTCTGGCTTCTGTTTCGACTTTGGCGGCGGCTTTCAAAGCTGAGAATGCCAAACCGAATATGGCTGGAGCGGCTCTTTTGGGCAAACTGGCTGCTGAAGCGGCGAAAGCTGTGAACATTTCCGAAGTGGTGTTTGACCGTTCCGGTTTCAAATTCCACGGCCGGGTCAAGGCGATTGCCGAAGCTGCCCGTGAATTGGGCCTCAAATTCTGAAGGAGAGCGAAAACATGGGTAAACGTGAAAATTTCGAACCCGCTGTCGTCAGTGAATTTGACGAGAGTGTGATCGCGATCAACCGCAGCGCCAAGGTCGTCAAAGGCGGCAAGAACTTCAGTTTTGGAGCGCTGGTGGTGGTCGGTGACCGTAATGGTCGTGTCGGTTATGGTTACGGCAAAGCCAATGAAGTCAGCGATGCCATCCGCAAGGGCGGCGAAGCTGCCCGTCGCAATGTGGTGCGCATTCCGATGAATGGTCAGACTCTGCCGCACGAAATCGAAGTGAAATTCGGTGGTGCGCGTGTTCTGCTCCGTCCTGCATCCAACGGTACCGGTTTGATCGCCGGTGGTGCTGTCCGTGCGATTCTGGAACTTGGCGGTGTCAAAGATGTGTTGGCGAAATCTCTGGGAGCTTCCAATGCTTCCAACGTGACTAAAGCCACCTTCAAAGCTATTGCCGGTCTCTCCAGCCGCAGCGAAGTCATGGCCCGTCGCGGTCTGGCGAAAGCTGAAGTTGCGGAAAACAACTAACACTTGAGGTAATTGAAAATGAAACTTCATGATATGAGCCCCACTCCGGGATCCCGCAAGACGCGCAAACGCGTCGGTCGCGGTGACAGCTCCGGTTACGGCAAGACCGCAGGCCGCGGCGAGAAGGGACAGAAGTCCCGTACCGGCGCGAAGATCCGTCCCTTCTTCGAGGGTGGTCAGATTCCGCTTTTCCGTCGTCTGCCGAAACGTGGTTTCAAGAATGCCGACCGTATTATCTATGCGCTGGTCAACCTTGACGTGCTGGATGCGAATTTCCAGGCCGGCGATGTGGTTGATTTCGCGAGCCTGAACGAGAAGAAACTTCTCCGCAAAGGCGATACGGTTATCAAAGTTCTTGCCAATGGCGAGATCACCAAAGCACTGACCGTGAAAGCGCAGAAGTTCTCTGCTGCTGCGGCTGCCAAAATTCAGGCTGCCGGCGGTACTGTGGAAATTGTTGACTAAGGAACTGAAAAACTATGTGGCGTGCGTTTTTGAATGCTTTGAAAGTCAAGGAGTTGCGCAATCGTATGCTCTTTACTGCCTTGATAATCGTGCTGGTTCGTTTTGCCAGCAGTATCCCGTGCCCCGGAGTTGATCCGACGGCCTTGAAGGAATTCATCAAGAGCGTCACTGCCAGTAGTCAGACCAGTGGCGGTGTGATGGCCATGATTGACCTGTTTTCCGGCGGTGCCATGACGCACTTTGCGTTGGGAGCGCTGGGTATCATGCCCTACATCACCGCATCAATCATCATGCAGCTGCTTGTCCCGGTCATTCCCCAGCTGGAGCGTCTTCAGCGGGAAGGGGAGTCCGGCCGGGGCAAAATCACGCAGTACACCCGTTATCTGACGTTGGTTGTCTGTGCGGTTCAAGGTTTTATGGTGGCAGCTGCCATGATCAATCCGAGCAAAATCGGCTTGCCTGAACCGGCACAGCCGCTTTTTGTCGGCAGTCCGGTACTTTTCATAATTGCCAACATCGTGGTGCTGACCTGTACGACGATGGTCTTTACCTGGCTGGGTGAGCAGATCACTGAGCGGGGTATCGGCAATGGTGTGTCGCTGATCATTACCATTGGTATTGTGTCGCGTATGCCCCATTCGGTGATTGAATTGTTTGATATGGCAAGCAAGGGAGTTACTCCCAGCGGAGCGCCTTTCCGTCCGGTGCAGCTGCTGCTGTTGCTGGTGGTATTCTGCGTGGTGACTGCGGCGACGATCCTGTTGTCACAGGGTTATCGGCGTATTCCGATCCAGATGGTGCGCAAGAGCAGTGTCGGCAAAATGACTGACGGTTCGACTTACATGCCGCTGAAGGTCAACTTTGCCAACGTGATGCCGATCATTTTTGCCGGAGCGTTGTTGATGCTGCCTCAGACGCTTTTCCCGATCCTTGCCAACCGGCCGGATGCCTGGGAAGGGTGGGTCGATCTGGCGAAAGCATTTCAGCATGATCAGGCGGTCTATTCGATCGTTTACGGTTTGCTGATCATTGCTTTCAGTTTCTTCTGGGTCGCCAACCAGTTTAATCCGCTGCAGATTTCGGATAATTTGAAGAAGGAAGGCGCTTATATTCCGGGCATCAGTCCGGGACAGCCGACGGCAAATTTTCTTGATGCTGCCATGACGCGGGTCACCACTGGCGGAGCAGTTTTCCTGCTGGTATTGGCATTGTTTCCGATGTTCCTTTACAACACCTTTGGAATTCCTTTCATGGTGGCGCAGTTTTTCGGCGGTACCAGTTTGCTGATCATGGTCGGTGTGGTGCTGGATACTGTAAGCCAGCTTGAATCCCATCTGACGATGCGGCATTATGATGGATTCCTGAAGAGTGGACGGCTGCGCAGCCGTTCAAATTGAGATTCTCAGCATGAGTACGGTGGTTGCCATTGACGGCCCGGCCGGAGCCGGAAAGAGTACGGTCGCGCGGATGGTCGCAGACCGCCTGAATTATGCTTACATTAATACCGGAAGTCTTTACCGCGCATTAGCGTATGCGGCGATGACTTCCGGTATTGCATTTTCTGACATCACCCCGCAGTTTCTTGCCGGATTGACTCTGGAATTTCGCGGAGCTGATCTTTATCTGAATGGTAAAAAACTTACTTCGGAACTCCGGATGCCTGAGTGTGCCAGAGGCGCGAGTATTGTTTCTGCCAAGCCCTTTATCCGCGACTTTTTGATGCCTGTGCAGCGCAATGCTGCCAAAGGTCAGTGGATCGTAATGGAGGGCAGGGATATTGGCACGGTGGTATTTCCCGATGCGGAAAAGAAATTTTTTGTTACTGCTTCTGCTGAAGAACGTGCCAGACGCCGGATGGCGCAAAGTTCTGAAGTCGCTGATGGAGCGACATTTGAATCTATTCTGGCGGATATTATCGCCCGTGATGAGCGGGATATGAACCGGGAGATCGCTCCGCTCAAGCAGGCGGATGATGCACTTCTGGTGGATACGACCGGTTTGACCATAGATCAGGTCGTGGATGTGATCGCGGCGTATTGCCGTGCCGGACTTTGAAGAACCGTGATGTGATGCTGACCGTGCGGCAGAAAGCCGTATATGTGTCAACGTATTGGTTATCAATTATTTCTCTTCAGCGGCGGACTCAACTTTATTTTTCAGCAAAGTGATCTCTTCGGTCAGTCGTTTGACTTTTTCGTTGTGACGGGAGATGATAAGTGACTGCTGAAACATCAGAATCACCATACTGCCAAGCATAAAGAGCAGAAGCACGAAGGCCGGAGTTTTGATTTCCACAATAGCGGCGATAAACTTGAGCAATTCCGGTGCTAAAGCAAGCACGATCATGCCTGCGGTGACGAGTATCCACAAGAGAGCGTAACCTTCACGCAGATAACCGCGCAGGATAGTCCAGAATACGACCAGCAGAAAAATCAGACTGCACGCCAAAGCTACATATTGGATAACGATCATTGCTTAAAACCTTTCTTTATCTGATTACCGGGGCGCGTAAAGCCGCCATTGTCATTGCCAATGCGACTTTTACCATGTAATAGAGGGCTTTCCACGGGCGGATGGATGATCTGCCGCCCTGACGGATATTCATGCGGCAGGGAACCTCTTTGACCCGGAATTTGTTGCGGAGGAAGAGGATGTTTTCTTCCGGTTCCGGGTAATCGAATGAAGGGTAATACTTCGCGGCAAATGCCAGCGCTTTGCGGTTGTAGGCGCGGAAACCGCTGGTACTGTCGGCAATACCCTGACCGGTCAGAAGCCAGCTAAGAGCGTGAAAAAAGCGTATTCCCACCCGGCGGATGGCAGTGGATTTGAAACCTTCATTGTCGGCAACAAAACGGGAACCTACCACCAGATCGGCCTCATCTTTATCCAGAACATCCAGCAGCAGGGAAATTTCTTCCGCCAGATGTTGACCATCGCCGTCGAATTTTACCGCATAATCGGCATTGTGGCGCCATGCGTAGAGCAATCCGGTCTCAACTGCGGTTCCGATGCCGCAATTAAAGGGCAGCACCAGCGGGATGATCTTGTCGGATTTGACGGATTTGATCAGCTCCACACTGTTATCCTGAGAACCGTCATCGACCACGACGATGGTGAAATTTTTGTCGGTTTTCTGCAGAGACTCCAAGACCTTCAGGATATTGGCTGATTCATTATGGCAGGGGATGATTATACAGACAGAAGGGGGATTCATTTGGCACCTCCGGTGGATTTTTTCCGGAAAACCCAAACTTTCCGGTTATGGGGAGCGGCGGTGATCAATTCCAGATCAGCGCGTTTTTCCAATCCTTTAGGATCGGCGCTGTGAACTGCCGCCAGATCAAAATCGCTGAATGTTGCCGGATCATGCTGAAGTTTGCCGTACTCATCGGTGTGTTTTGCTCCGCTCCAGTAGGCAACTTCGGCGATGCTGGGGGCGAAGATCCGCAAACGGCGCTCCGGAAAGTGGGTTTGCCGGTAAGTTTCGATCCATTCTCCGACTTCACGGTAATATTTTTCCTTTTGAGAGAAGGCTTTTTTGACTCCGTCTGCCACCTGAACGATCAGAATCAGGGCAAGAGGAAGTGCCGCGACAGCGTGGAATTTTTCCGGCAGACGGCGGCGGGCAAACTCCAGAATACTTTGCACTCCCGTGATGGTGAACATCATAAAAAGCGGAATGAGAAAAAGATAGTAACGGTAACTGGAAACAATGATAAAGTAGGTTAAAATTTGCAGAATACTTATGCCAAGCAAAACGAGGTAATCGGCGTTGAGCTGTTTTTTGCGGAAAAGTACCGCCGCGCCGATGGCAGCCAGAAGCCAGTAAAGTTCATAACCGCCGCGCAGTAATCCGGTGAAGGTGGTGTGAGCTTTTTCACTCCAGCTGCCGTTGCCCTCTTCCGGAGTCATCAGGGATTGACCGAAGGGGACTGTGGAGTTGGAGTCAGCGCTCTGGGAGAGGGTGGTTTTGATAGCGGTGTAATATTGCACGACCCGCATATCCGGCACGAAATATCCGGCTTTGACGTAGTTCATCACCCAGAATGGGGAGCTGATGATAAATGCCGTGCCGATGGCACATGCCCACATGGCAAAGTGAGGTTCCCATCTTTCCGGACGGCGGAAAATCAGCAGATAGAGGGGATAACCTGCCAGAAGTGCGATGGTGGCAAGGAGTGCTTCGCCCCGGGAGACTGCCAGTAAGCCGGCAGAAGCTCCGAAGAGGAGGGCGTTTTTGATTTTCGGGTTTTCAATGGTGCGGAAAAAGAAGAGTACCGCTGAAATGATGAAGAAGATCCGGCTGGATTCCAACAGCGGAACGCAGGAAAAGCGGATAAGTTTCGGCGCTGTGGCATAGAGGAGACAACCCCATGCCGCGGCGAGGGGCGAAAGGTAGCGCTCCAGAAAACGGCGCAGGGGAAAACATGCGGCAACGTAAAAGAATCCGGCAACCAGTGCGAGAGCTTTGACCGCATCCATGCCGCACCATGCGAGGAGACCGCCAAGTGAGATATTGAGCATGGGAACTTTTTCCACGATGCCGTCATAGAAATTCCCGTTCCCGATCTCCCGGGCAAAATAGGCGTAAACATAGGCGGTATCCCGGTGGATGTCGCCGAAAAACAGAATATAACAGAGCGAGGAAAAAATTGCGATACCCACCGCCGCGGCGAAAACTTTTCCCGGCGAGGTGCAGAAATCTTTGATTTTTCCGGTAAACGAAGCAAAAGACATGGTAAAGATTTTCCTGATTAAATATTTTGTAAAAATCCGGATGTTTCACCGGTTATTACAGCGTAAACACCCATTGAAAATACTCAGGAATAATTTAATCCCACTTTGCCGATAAATCAAGTTCCGAAGTCGTTTTTTATAAAAAGTTTTGAAATAACTTTTTCCGGAAGATCAACTTTTTTCCGGAGTTGCTGCGAAATCGAAGAGCAGTTGGGTCTCCTTTGCGGCGCAGGCGGGGGAAAGTTGGGAAATGCCAACTCCCACCAATCTTACCGGACGGAGCCGGGCGGTGTTTTTTTCCAGCAGTGCCACGGCGTGATTGCCGATCTCCACTCCGTTGCCAGTGGGAGTGTCGATGGTCACAGAACGGGTCATACTCTGAAAGTCTGCAAACTTCAATTTTATCGTGATGGAGGTGCCGACGAAACCTTTGCGGGCGGCGCGGCGGGCAACTTTTCTGCTCAACATCCGCAACAGGATGCGGATTTCTCTCAAGCTGCTGCAGTTTTCCGGCAGAGTTATCTCCCGGCTGATGGACTTCGGATCGCCCTCAAGTTCCACCAGACGGTCATCTATCCCCCGGACGATCCCGTAATAAAATGCCCCGGCTTTGCCGAAAAGCGCCTTTAAGATCGTCGGGGAAAGCTGTTTGAGGTCACTGCCGTTGCGGACATTGATCTGGTGGAGTTTTTTCATGCCGACTTTGCCGATGCCGTAAAATTTTTCAATGGGCAATTCATCGAGAAAACGGGGGGCATCTTCCGGTGTTATGAGGGTCAACCCCGCCGGTTTCCGGTAGTCGGAAGCGGTTTTTGCCAGAAATTTATTGAATGACACCCCAGCGGAAGCTGTCAAGCCGGTACGGTCAAAAATCGTTTTCTGCAGTTGGGCGGCACAATTTTTGGCATCCTCCAATGTTGGCGCGATTGCCGTTACATCCAGATACGCTTCGTCGATGGACATCGGTTCGACCAGCGGTGTCAACCGGAAAAACTCCTGCCTGATTACCGCAGAAACCCGTTGGTAACGGCGGTGATCCGGTTCGATAAATACCGCATGGGGACAAAGACGCAGTGCCGTGGAACTGGGCATCGCCGAGTGGACTCCGTATTTGCGCGCCTCATAAGAGCAGGTGGAAACCACCCCCCGCCGCTGTGGAGCGCCGCCGACGATCACCGGTTTGCCCCGTAATTCCGGGCGGTCAAGCTGTTCAACGGAGGCGAAAAACGCATCCATGTCAACGTGGATTATCTTTCGCATAGCACCTTATCCAAAAACTCCAAGCCTGATTCCACGGTGGTGAACTCCCCGGTCAACTGTGCTTCAAAACAGCGGTCAAGAATTTTTTTGAATTCCGGACTTGGTGTCATTCTGCGCTCCATAAGATGCCTGCCGAGGATCAGCGGTTTCGGGATGCTGTCGGCAATGGCAAGGGCTTTGCAGCGCGCCCGGAAACGGTCGATCACCGCCAGACGGCGCTGTAATTCCTCCTCACTCATAATGATACCCCTTACATCAGCTTCCGCCAGATCGGCAAGCAGATCAAGTCTTTTGGCATGGAGCGCAAGTTTGCGGAACGCTTTATCACCGGAATTTTCATCCGCCAGCTGCCACGGGTGCATGTGGCGGGATACCAGCGGGATGACCCTTTGGGGCAGATCTTTTCTGTACCAGATGGAGGTGATGAAGTTTTCCACCGGCTGTGTCATGGTGTCATGACCGCAACTGGTGATTTTTCCATCTGCCTGTGTTACAGTACACAATGGTTTGCCGAAGTCGTGACAGAGGGCGGCAAGCATGAAAACCAGTGCATCGTCACCGTTTTTACGCAGTTTGACGGCGGCTTGGGTGACGGCAAGAGTGTGGTTCCAGACATCCCCTTCCGGATGCCACAATGGATTTTGCGGACAATCTATCAATGCGGCAAGTTCCGGATAGTATTTCACCCATCCGGTTGCTCGGAGAAAATTCAATGCCGGAGCGATAAAAACTCCTTTCAGCAGAAGTTTTTCCCACTCTGCGGCGATCCTTTCCGGCGGGAGTTCATGCTGGGAAATTTCCCGGCAGAGGGCGACCGTTTCCGGTGCAGGCGTAAAACCGAAACGGGCAATGAACTGCATCCCCCGCAGTACCCGCAGGGGGTCTTCACTGAATGCCGGGGAGATGTGACGGAGAACTTTTTTCTGCAAATCCTTCTCTCCTCCCCAGGGGTCGATGATCTCCCCCGTAACGGCATCCATCATAATGGCATTTACGGTAAAATCCCGGCGGCTGGCGGCAGAAGCGAAGTCCATTTCCGGATCAAATTCCATCAAAAAACCTCTGTGTCCTTTGCCGGTTTTGTTCTCCCGGCGGGGCATGGCAATATCGATTTCGTGATGTTTGACCTTCAATACTCCGAAACTCATTCCCACTGCATCGACTTCACAGATACCCTCAAGGGCAGAGAGGAGCTTTTCCGGGGAAAGATGGTGGACTTCCAAATCAAAATCTTTTACCGGAGTACCGAGCAGCTGATCCCGGACACAGCCGCCGACCAGAACTGCTCTGCCGCCGGCACGCTGTATCGCAAGGGAGATCTCTTTTACTTTATCTATCGTTTCCATGGAGATAATATAATACCTGACTTGATGGTATTCAATGGGAAAGAAATTTTTTTCTCAGCAGAGATTGATGGTCAGCTGTTCCAGAATGATTCTGGAATCTCCGCCGCCGGATACCAATGCCCGGTTGGCGTTGCGGATCAAGGTCAATTTTTCCGCCAGCGCGGCACCGTCAAGTCTTGCCCCGGCTTCGCACATTTTGAATGCCCGGAAGGGGTGCAGTTTGATCAGCGGATTATCCGGAAATTTCGCTTTTATCTCATCGGAAAGGTTCTCAAATGCTGCCGGTGACGGACGGCGTATGCCCAATTCCTGCATTGCCAGACGGCAATTCAGCGATTTTTGAAAGGCGTTGGATAAGAGATGGAGCAAACGCAGCTCCATTCCCTGTTCATTTTGCGCCGCAAGCAGGGCAAGCGCGCTGAGGGCGGCATCTTTTCTGCCGTTTTGGATCGCTTCGGTGTACTCCCAGCTGATCGCTTCGGGGGTACGGCTGACCACTGCCTGACAATCTGCAAGGGTGATCTCCAGTGCATTCCCCGTATAACAGGCAAGTTTTTCCAGCTCATTTGCCAAAATTCCGGAGTCACCGCCGATAACTTCGGTAAGATAATTCACCGCATCCCGGTCAATACGTTTGCCGGAGGATTTTGCGAATTTTTCCAGAACGCTTTTCCGGTTTTCGGCAAAGTTCCGGTCAGTGGCTTTGGCGGTGGCGGTAATGTCGATCTTCGCCCCGGCTTTGATCAGATTTTTCCACAAAGTTTTTCTTTTATCCACTCCGGGACCGTCGATCAGAATGGTCAATTCCGGGGGCAGGGGAGCTTGAAGGAACTCCAGCAGCTCTTTAACTGACGGGGAAATACGCTCACTGCTCCATGAATCCAAATCAGGATGATGCCGGAGCCAGACGAACTTTTCCGGAGCGAGGAACGGGGGGGTGCGCAGGGCATCGAGAAAACGGGCGGCGATCATATCCGGCTTCAACTCCGGCAGATCGGCTTGAATTATCTCTGCTCCATCGGACTTTTCCGGATCTTCTCCATTGACCGCCATGATCGCAGTCTCCCGGGCATGTTGTCTGCGGGCGAAATCATCATCGCCGGAAATAATGTAAAATTTACCCATTACTACTGCACCATAAAGTTGATCATCTTTTCCGTCGCGGCAACTGCCGCCAGCACCTGGTCGGAGTCAACTCCGGTGGTGATGTGGGTTTTCCCCCCGTAACTCCAGGTGATCGTGGTTTCCACAATGGCATCGGTTCTGCCGCCGGGCGGGATGCGTTCCTCATAGTCGACCAGTTTGGGCATGGAGAGATCGAATTGCTTCAAACACTTTTTCAACGCCTTGACAAAGGCATCGTAACCGCCGTCTCCTCTGGCGGAGGCTTCAGCAAATTGACCATTGTAGTCCACTTCGACATGGGACTTTGCCACGCCGTGCAGACTGGATTCAAAATCTGCCGCGGTTATCCGGAAAACTTTGTTGAGGGGAGTTTTTTTCACTCCGGCGATAATATAGGGCAAGTCAGAGGCGGAAACGGTCTTTTTCTTATCCCCCAAGCGGATGATTTCCGACAGCAGATGCTCTTTTTGCTCCGGGGTCATGCCGGAACACCATGCGGTATCTTCCAGAATCGTTTCAATGGAGGCTCTGCCGGCAAGTTTTCCCAGCGCAATATCCCGCTGTCTGCCGAACCTTTCCGGACGCAGTTTATTGGCATACAAACCCGCTTTCTGGTCGCCGTCGGCATGGACTCCGCAGGTGTGGGTGTAAACATCACTGCCCACCACCGGCATATTCCAGGGACAGCGTTTGCCGGAAATCGCCTGAATAAGCTGGGAGGCGTGCTGAAGTTCCTTTTCCGCAATATGGGTGCGGTAACGGGTAAAGTCATGGATCGCCACCACAGTTTGGGCAAGGGGCTGATTACCGGCTCTTTCCCCAAGTCCGTTGATGGTGGTGTGGACTCCGGAAAAACCGGAATTGACTGCCGCTAACGTATTGGCTGTGACCATGCCGTAATCATTGTGACCGTGGAAATCAAAGTGTCTGCCGGGGAATGCGGTGATCATCAGTTCCGCATAACGGCGCATCTCTTCAGGTGAAAGCAAGCCCAGCGTATCGGCAAGCATGATCCGCTTTACCGGAAACTCTTCGGCGGCGCGGATAAGATCGCAGATGTAAACAAAATCCTCTTTGATACCCTCTGACCATGCTTCCAGATACAAGTTGAAATCCATTCCGGAATCACAGGCACGGCGCAGCTCTTTTGCCACATCGTCGATATGGCGGCGGGGGGATTTTTTCAACTGCAGTTTGCAGTGGTTCACCGAACCTTTGGCAACGAAGTTGATCGTTTTGCCGCCGACTTCATTGATCCAGGCGAGGGATTTGCCGTTGTCGATAAATCCGAGGATCTCCAGCTGTTCCAGATAGCCGTGGGGACGCGCCCAGCGGATTATCTCCCGCACCGCCTGTTCTTCGCCCTCGGATACCCGGGCGCTGGCAAGTTCCAGACGGTCAACATGCACCCGGGAAAGGAGCAGACGGGCGATCTCCAGTTTCTCCTGGGGGGAGAAACTGACACCCGGGGTCTGTTCACCGTCGCGGAGCGTGGTGTCGAGAATTTCGATGTAAGAGTTATGTTTCAATCTGTTGTTCATATATTTAATATACGCCCGGAACGGTTATTTTTCAAGGGGGATATAACACGGATAATTTTCCGGCAGTCTCAAATGGCGGTCAACTTGAAAGGCGAATATCATATAACGGTGGGTTTTTCCATCCGGAGCGGTCAGATCCGCCCGGAGCCACTGGTTGAAAACAACACTTTTTTCCGGTTGCAAATCCCGATACAGCGCCGACATATTTTCCTTTGGCATGGGGGGATAAATGGCAAAGTACCACCGGTTCGGGATAACAGAGGCAGTTTTTTGCAGAAACAGGATATATGGCGGAGTATTGCCGGAAACTGTGTTCAGAGAAAATGGCAGGTCAATGGCGGCAACATCTCCATTGATCGAAAATCCGGTGATTTTCTCCTTATCCGGCACGAGCAGCGCGCAGAACTCCTTTGCCGCGGCAGATTGCAGCTGGCGGAAAAAGTTTTCTACCGATTCCGGATGGTTCCAGCGGAGAACGTATCCGGCGGCTGGGGGATATATTTTTATCACATTCTGAACTTCCGCCGTATTGAAAATATCCTGGGTTATCCGCTCTTCGCTCCGGTCGGGGTATGAGATGAAGATCTGCACGGTCAGCAAAATCGCCATGAACAGATAACGCCATTTTTTTATGCCGAATCCCGTGGCAAAGAGCAATATTCCTGCAACAGAGCATGGCAGATAGACCCGGGCAGGCGCCGGAGAGGTGAAAACCGCCGCCGCCAGCGGGAAGAAAATCACGCTCATAAGTACCCGAAAGAGTTTCCGTTTCCACAGAAAAAATATTGCCGGAATAAGAAGCCACAAACAGATGCCGTTTTCTGATAAAGAGGTGTAAAACCAGTGGAAAAATCCGGAAAATCCGGTGAAAACCTCCTTGAACTGTTTTTGACAGATGAATTTCTGCCAGTTGATGATGAACCACACTCCCGCAAGCACGGCAGAGGAAAGAAGTATTCCAAAGGAGAGCGGCTTGAAACGACGCTTTTTTATCATCTGACAGAGATAGATCACCGCCAACGGGGCGATGTATAATACCGAGGTCGGTAAGGATATTACTGCAAGCAGACCGGATGCCGCCGCAACCATGCTCCAGAAAATTGAACCTTTCCGGCAGTTTATCAGGGCAAGGGCAAAAAGAAGCAGAAAGAAGATTTCTCCGGCATAACCCCGCGCTGTAACTCCGAAGATAACCAATGGCGGCAGAAATGCCCCGGCCGTTGCGGCGTACCATGCCGCCGTGCGGGAGAATAACTTTCTTCCCAACTGCCAAAGCAGCAGAATCGTTCCCAGAGAAAAAATCATCGAACCCAGACGGATGCTCCAGAAGTTCTCTCTGGAAAACCACAGGAACTTGATCAAAAGCGTATTGACCGGGTGGTTATTCGGAGTGGATAGGTCGGAAAATATTCCGGAAAATGATAAAATGGCGTATTTTTCCAAACTCCATATCTCATCGTACTCCAAATCCCGGAAAAGTAAAAATCCCCTGACCGCCGCGGCGGCAGTCAGGAGCAGTATCAGAAAAATATGTTCTTTTCTGCGCTGTTTGAACATCAGTTCATCCGTTGGGATTTGCTTTTGGCGATCTTGCTTCTGGCAACGGCACTGGTTTCCATGTCGCCCAGCTGGATCTTTATCCGGCGGATATTCTCTTTGCATTCGGGTATTTTGACCTTTTCAAAGAGGTTGACCCGCTGGGTGGTGGTGGTCAATTCCGCCAGCAGGAGCTGATACTGTTTTTCCAGCACCTTGCCTTCCGCCCGCAGAGAGAGGGACTCTTTCAGCGCTTCCACACAATCATCGGTCTGCCACGGAGTTGTGAGCAGATCCCACTCCAATGGAGCGAACTCCACTTTGTCAAAGACCGGAATGGTGATACCGGCAATATTCATGGTGGATGTGAGAATGGAACGCACCTCCACCAGCTGAGTATACTTTTCCGCTTCAGCCGGATCACTGAAAAAGAGCAGTAATCCCGCCAGATGTTCAAGCGCCTCCTTGCGGGCGGTGCGGTTGGCGGAAAGTTTTTCCACACTGATGCGCACCTCCTGCTGGAGCTGCTGTTTTTTCAGCTGAAGCGTCGGCAGGAAACGGGTGAATTGTTTCAGTGAATCCTGTTGATGCTTCTGCTCTGTTTTGGTGTATTTGATCTTTGCCATTATGCTTTTTCCGGCCAGTATTCTTCGATCAGGTCGGTTTTGATACCGACTTCGTTGCGGTCAAAACAGTCTGCGAGTATCTCCCAGCCCAGATCGAGCGCCTTTTCCAGCGGGATATTGACCGAAAGATCCATCATCTCATTCTCAAAACGTTTGCCGTACTTGAGCAGCTTTTCATCCCATGTGGACATGCGGAAGCCCATGGACTGCTTTTCCAGCGTACTGCGGTAGTCGGAAAAGAGCCGGATCATGGCGTCCATAATGGCACGGTGGTCGCTGCGGGTGCGGCCGTTGACCTGCTGTTTCAGACGGGAAAGAGAACCAAAGGGTTCGATCCTGCCGCCTTTGAGATAGAACTGACCTTCGGTGATGTATCCGGTATTATCCGGCACCGGGTGGGTCACATCGTCACCGGGCATGGTGGTAACAGCCAGAATGGTGATACTGCCGGCGCTGTCAAAGTCCACGGCTTTTTCATATCTGCCGGCCAGCTGACTGTAAAGGTCGCCGGGATAACCGCGGGTGGCAGGGATCTGTTCCATGGTGACGGCGATCTCTTTCAAAGCATCGGCAAAGTTGGTCATGTCGGTCAGAAGAACCAGTACCCGTTTGCCTTTAAGGGCATAGGATTCGGCAACCGCCAGCGACATATCCGGAACCAGCAGACACTCCACTACCGGGTCGGCGGCGGTATGGATGAACATCACCGTTCTGCCCAGAGCGCCGTGTTCATCAAGGGTGCGTTTGAAAATCAGATAGTCATCGTATTTCAGCCCCATGCCGCCGAGGATGATCACATCGACTTCCGCCTGCAAAGCGATGCGGGCAAGCAGATCGTTGTAAGGTTCACCGGCAACGGAGAAGATCGGCAGTTTCTGAGACTCCACGAGGGTGTTGAAAACGTCGATCATGGGGATATTGGTACGGATCATATTCCGGGGAATGATACGTTTGGCGGGGTTGACTGAAGGGGTTCCGATGGGAGTGGCTTCATCGGTCACTTCCGGACGGTTGTCCCGGGGCAGACCTCTGCCGTTGAAAACTCTGCCCAGCAGGGCATCGGAACCGGAAACGGTCATCTCTCTGCCGAGAAAACGTATCTGGTCGCCGGTGCTGATACCTCTTGCCCCGGCAAAGACCTGCAAAGAGACCTGATTGCCGTCCAGACGGATCACCTGAGCCAGAGAAACGCCTCTGGCGGAAGATACTTCGGCAAGCTCATTGTAAGCGGCGCCTTCCGCCTCCACGGTAATGACGTTGCCGGAAATTTTGATGATTTTGTGGTAAACTTTACGCATTTTCTTTGCTCCCTTCGGCGATCAGATTTTCGATAAGGACGGTCTGGTCGCGGTATTCGGCGCTATCCAGATTCATATAGTTGCGGTCGATGAAAAGCTGGCGCAGATCGAGGAAGAATTTGCGGGCAGTCTCTTTGTCGTCAAAGTGAAACGCGGTTTTCAGCACCCGGTGGACGTCGTTGAACATCTGCTGCTGACGCGCCGCCGGAGTCGCTCCGTCAACGGCATCGAAGGTGTTCTGCTGCAAATAGGTGTAGTCGAGGAACTCGCTTTTGAGGTAGACGATGAAGTCCTCCATTGCCGTACCTTCCTCACCGATAACTTTCATCATCTGATTGACCTCTGAACCGCGGTGGAGGATGTTTCTTGCAAATTTGAGCTGCTCTTTATCCACGATACTCTGATATTTGCTCCAGCTATCCAGCGGGTGGATCGCCGGGTAACGGCGGGCATCGGAGCGTTCACGGGAGAGACCGAGGAAGGCGCCGACCACTTTGAGAGTCGCCTGCGTGACCGGTTCTTCAAAGTTTCCTCCGGCGGGGGAGACCGAACCGCCGATGGTGATGGAACCGGTTTCGCCGGAGCGGAGTTTTACCAGACCGGCACGTTCATAGAAACTGGCGATCAGCGATTCAAGGTAAGCGGGGAACGCCTCTTCTCCGGGGATCTCTTCCAATCTGCCTGACATCTCCCGCAGAGCCTGCGCCCAACGGCTGGTGGAGTCGGCAAGAAGCAGGGTGTTCAAACCCATCTGCCGGTAGTATTCTGCCAATGTTACAGCGGTGTAAACGCTCGCTTCACGGGCGGAAACGGGCATACTGCTGGTGTTGCAGATGATG
>JAZUPS010000006.1:0-2079 GCA_045605305.1 Victivallaceae bacterium | reverse complement strand
AACTTCAAGGATTTTTGTGGACTTTTGAAATTACCTCAACGTCATAAATATACCATAAAATCAACGTTATGCCAAGAGTAAAATTCAAGTAATATGGGTAAAAAAAATGCATATCATTGAAAAAGTTTCTTGACATACTTTCATTTCGGATTATATTAACAGCATGATCATCAATCCGACATTCCGTTATCAAAACAAACCGGTCGTTCCGGCACCGCTCCATATCCGCAGCTGCGGACACTACTGGATAGCGGAAAAGAGCTGGGAAGACCGGAAAATGACCAAGAACTTCCTGCAGCTCTTCTGGGGCATCAGGGGGAAGGCACTTCTGCGCTGCGGCGGCAAAGATATGATCCTTGAAGCGGAAAAGGTCTGCTTCTATTTTCCCGGCGACCGGCACGATGTGTCACTTTTGGAGTCGCCGCTGGAGTATTGCTGGGTGACCATAGACGGGGATAATGTGGAGGAGCTGATCCGGAATTTTCAGCTTACCCGGGATCTCCGCACGGCGGGAAAGTGTCCCACGGAACTCTTTGAATCCATCAATATCCACCTGCATGATTACTCTGCCAAAGGCGAATATCTGGCAAGTGCCGACGGTTACAAAGTCCTCTGCCTGGCACTGGCGGGCAAAGAGGTGGATAACACCCTCGCCCAGCGGTTCAAAACAGTGGTCAGTGAAAATATTGCCGATACCGCGTTGAAACCGGCTCAAATTGCCGGAATTCTGGGAGTGCATCCCACCACGCTGACCCGCAATATCCACGCTGCCACGGGAATGAATCCGGGGGAGTACATAACCGCTTTGCGGATGCAGATGGTGCTGGCAATGATCCGGACTTCCCACGCCAGTTTCAAGGAGATAGCCGAAGAGACCGGATTTGCCAATGCCAACTATCTTGCCAAGGTTTTCCGGAAAAAATTCGGCTGTTCCCCATCGGAGTTCCGCGAAAGCGGTGAGCAGTGATCTACTCCAGAAGAGATTCGATATATCCCTGAATGGAAAGATTTTTTTCCGCCGCTTTGACGGCAGCTTTTTCAATACTTTCAGCGGAAAGAGTGACTCTTCCCACGCTGACTTTTTTACCCTTCCATGCGGTGCGTGCCTTGGCGATCTGCGCATCATTCAATCCGAATGCCCGAAGGATATTTTCCGCCATCATGCTGTCGCCGAAAGCATTCATGTGAACACCGTCGTTGGTGTACAAATTGCCTTTGAAACCGGGATGTTTTTCCTTGAATTGAGCGATACCTTTCTGCATGATGTCATTAAGATCCACCAGCAGACAATTTTTTTCAGCGGCAAGTTTCCGGAGGAAATCGTTGTATCCGGCAAGCTGCTTATTGTAATTACTGGCAGGATTTTCAGTGATCATGGTAGCAGTGAGGATGCAGACTTTTATTCCGGCAGCCTGAGCTTTTTCCACCAGAGCGGTAATATTTTTTTTGTACTCCGGCAGCGGGATGCCCCGTTTGCCGTGCCACACATCATTTACTCCGCAGCTGAGGGTCATGAATTGGGGATTTTTGCTGATGACATCTCTTTCCAGCCGTTCAAGCATCTGATTGGACTTGTTGCCGCTGATACCGGCGGGAACTTTTTCCGCCTTGATACCGTTAGCTTCCAAACCGGCAATGACCAGATTGACATAACCGCCGGGATAGTTATTGCCGTACTGGGTGATGGAATCTCCCAGAAAAGCGATTTTATTTCCGCTTTTAACAATAATTTCCGCACACACCGCGACTGCAGAAAGCATCGCACAAATCATAACAGTTTTTTTGATCATAAATTTTCCCTCATATTTGAGATTGTATTTATAACATATCACACTGCACAAGATTTGTCAACCCCTTCACAGGGGCGGCAAACGTGCCGCTCCGGGAAAACGCTCCCTTCGCTTACGCTGGGGAGCGGGATGCCCGTGATAAAAAACATTTCAAAAAACTCAGTGGAGTAACACCATTGGGGGTATTTCTTTACTCCCTGCCGACGACAACGGAGGAGGCAGTTACATCGGAGCGGCACGTTTGCCGCTGTGGTATTGAATAGTCACGGGTGCGAGGCGGTCGCCGCCG
>JAZUPS010000005.1:0-3746 GCA_045605305.1 Victivallaceae bacterium | reverse complement strand
CGGGCGGCAGATTGGAAGGTGTTACTTCCACAACCAGCACATCACCATCATCGAAGGAAAAGACTTCCACGCTCATAACCGGCATCGGAAGAATATTGCCATCAGAACGGATTGATGATATTTTCTTCAATAGCTCATCAGGCAATGAATTGCAAAAAGCCGTAATTCTCAAGCCGGACATCCCCAAGGGATGTATTTCAGTTTAATTATGTCTTTCAGAGGATGATATGAAAAAACTCATAAAATGCCCGGTAAGTACTGTTACGGTACGGTTAATTGGACGGTTACTGCTGCCTTTGGCAGAATCCGGTACAATATCTGTACCGGAAATGAATGAAGTCATGAGCAATTTGCGGCACCTTGCCCAAAAAGGCGAAATGCTGCCGGATGTTGTCCCAAAGTTAATAGATCAAAAAGAAGCCGCTGAGATGCTCGGTGTCAGCTTTGCTCATTTCAGAAATTTGGAACGGGATGGCGTATTCCCGTTTAAGAGACGTAAAGTCGGCACAGCTGTACGGTATTATAACATTGATGTTTATAAATACATTTTAACTCTGCCGGAAGACGAACAAAACAAGTCTCAACTCCCGGCAGAGAATAATTCAAGCTGATTATTCAGACAATATTTCCTTCAACCGATTCCAGTTTTCAGGAGTCGGTTTTTCTTTGTCAAGGAACTCTATAGCGGCAGCGATCCGTTCATTATCAGTTTTCTCCACGCCGGAAAAACTGATTGCCCGAATTGCCTGCTCCTGTGCTGCATCTCCGACATGGGTATAATATTTGTCGGCGATGTCGCTATCTGTTCCCAGAATAGAAAGTAACACCGCTTTAGGTACGCCTGCCTCGGCACAAAAACTGGCAAAACTGTGCCGCAATGAGTGAAAACCGTATTGTGTCATTTTCTTTTTTCGTCCGGGGACAGAAACTGATGGTTCCAAGCCAATCCAACGGATCACCCGCAAAACATCAATATTGACAAGGTTATTGCCTACATTTTTACCTGCTTCGTTAAGTTTGTTGTAACGTGCGGCAGATTTCGGACAGACATACTGATTGATTTGCCATGTTTTTGCAGTTTCAAGAGCTTCATACAACTCCGGGGCAATCGGAATTGAAACTTCCTTGCCGGTTTTGAACTGTTTGACATAAATGCGGCGACGTTCCATATCAATATTCTGCCACTGCATCAATACGCAATCTTTCAGCCTTTGACCGGTGAACATACCGATATGGTAAACGATCCGTATTTCTTCCTTATTCATAAGTTTGCGTGCCGGATTTTTTAATTCAGCCAAAATCTGCAACTCTTCCTGACGTGAAAAAGCCTGACGGCGGATAACGGAATCCTGCTCTTCACGAATATTACGCAGCAGATGTTTACTCTTAAATGGATTGCTTTGAGGATAATACTCTTTCAAGACATCAAATATTTTACGCAGCCGCTTAATTTTCCGGTTATGCGTATCAACAGCAAGAGCTTTTGTTTTCATCCATGACGCAAAACTCTCAACTGTATTGGGATCAACCTCATGGATACTGACAATTCCATAAGGCAAGGTCGATATGAAAGATAAAAACTCTTCAAATGTTGTCTTATATGCAAGTTGTTCACTGACGGTGTGGGGCGTAGCTCTATCCGGATGAGTTGAGTAAATATGCCATACTTCATCCAATGGCAGTTTTCTTTCTATTTTTTCCAGCCCTTTTGCCTGTTTGACATGAGCGGCAACCATATCAATACTTTTGGATTTGGTCACCGGGATCAATTCTTTTGCTTGCCGGATGGCATCTTCTTTGCTTGTTGTGTGCAAAGGAATTTCTTTCCGTATACCATTGATTTGGTAACGGAAATAGTAAGTTCCGCCGGGAGTTTTTTGTCTTACAGATCCGAATTCAAGTTTCACAGACTCAACCTTGTTTTTTGCTTTTGCCATACGAATACCTAAAATAACAGGTTATGGCTGATTATAGCACAACAATGGGCATTTTGCAACCCCAAGTGGGGAAAAGTGGGGACATTTTGTTAAAGTTTGAGCATAAAAATGGCGGAGAGAGCGGGATTCGAACCCGCGGTAGGGTTTGATCCCTACGACGGTTTAGCAAACCGTTCCTTTCGGCCACTCAGGCATCTCTCCGGAACTGTTGTCAAACAGTAGAATGTCAAAATTCAATAATATGAAATTTATCACCGTTTTCTGAAAATGCAAGTCAAAAATTGCAAATAATCCGAAAAAAGTCGCAGATTCCCAGTTTTTTTCTGAAAAACAGCCTTCCCTGTCCGGAAGCCAGGCAAAAAAACAATCACAGATTGCATATCAGAGACCGGCAATCAACGATCCTCAAGTCAGGAAGCAAAAGAAGCCGGCTCAAAACAAAAGGTGATCACAAGAAAAAATGACGGAAGAACAGACAGCAGATACTTTGGATCTGTTGCTCTGCGGCGCTTCCGGTGAAGGTCAATACACAGTCGCTGCTGTAAGTGCTGTTGCCCTTATACAATTTTCCTTTGCTGAAGGTGGCGATGCAGTCGCCGCTGTAAGTGCTGTTGCCTTTATAAATTTTTACTTGTGCGCTCAATGCAGATACGACAAGCAAAAACAACAGTATCATCAAAAGTTTTTTCATTTTTTCTGTCTTTCGAGAATCACAGACGCAGTCCGGCAAAAAAAACGCCGATCAGATGACCGGCGTTTTGTCTGTAAAATGGATTCAGGCAATCAATTACTTGTTGCCCTGAGCCAGACCGTTGGAGGTCATGTACTTGTAGCTCTGTGTGATGGCTTCCCACATTTCCACTTCGCAGTAGTCCAGCTCCACGATGATCGCGGTGGCGGATTCCGGCGCGTTCTTGACGAGTTCCGGAATGGGAAGAGTACCGGTGCCGAGGGGCAGAAGATCGATCTTCATATCCAGCAGACCGTCTTTCATACCGGCATTGGCGGCATTCTGTTTGCAGACGCCGTCTTTCATGTGCATGGAGACGCACTTCGGCGCAAATTTCTTCAGCATTTCCACCGGATCTTCGGTACCTTTGTTGGTACCCCAGAAGCAGTCGATCTGATATTTCATGCCGGGGCAGAGTTCTTCAAAAATTTCGTATTTGAGTTTGCCGTCGATGCGTTCAAATTCCCAATAGTGGTTGTGCTGGAAAACGGTAATGCCGTGTTTGCCGTATGCTTCGATGAAGCCGTTGGTTTCATCGGCAGTTCTCTTGATGGCATCCAGATCTTTGAATGCCTCGGGACCATAGCCGCAAACGACTTTATCCAAACCGAGGATACCCAGGGTATCGACCATCTGGTTGACATCTTCCGTGGCGCGTGCCCAGGGAGAGTGGGAGGTGTAGATCTCAAGACCAAGATCATCGATGATTTTCTTGAATTCGGCAGGCTGGAGATTCCAGAATCCGGCAGGTTCCACTGCCTTGTAACCGATGTCTGCGACTTTTTTCAGGACTGCCACGAAATCTTTTTCCGCGTAGTCTCTCAACGAGTAGAGTTGGACTCCCAAAGGTTTCAGCATGATGCTTCTCCTTGATTTTTGCCGGATTTCCGGCGGTTTTCTGTTCAAAATACGAAAATTTATTTCTTCGATCTTTCCAATATTATAACGCGCTTTAGAGAAATTTCAAACGCTTTTTCTGCGTCTGCCTGATTTTTTCAGCGTTTTTTCATCTCTCCGGCGCACACAGGCGCGGCACGGCGGCACGCTTTTGCAGCAAAAATGCTGCAAAAGCGTTTGCC
>JAZUPS010000004.1:0-5813 GCA_045605305.1 Victivallaceae bacterium | reverse complement strand
GACATGGCTACGATCCGACTTTATAACATGATCAGAAGTTTTTTCAACTTTTGATGGGATACAAAAGCCACGTTCAATTTTCTGATAATCCGGTAACTCTCGTACAACAGAAGAAAAATTGATTTTTTGCTGTTTTTTCAAAAAGCGTTGACCATAGCATCCTTATACGGATTTTTCATACTGCCTTTTGCCGGAAAAATAAAAAACGGAATTTCAAACAGCCTCAAAAGGAGCGTCTGAAATTCCGTTTATACTGTGTTATGACAACATCAGGAATTGATGTGCCAATGGATATTTTGCTGGACTGCTTTAAATGATGCGATAGTTGGCAAGTTCGAATTGGGAAGATGATAATCCGGTACAGCGAATTCAATGGCAACACCCAACTGCATGCCGAGATAGCGGAAAATACGGCTGTGGGAACCGGTTCCGAGATGGACGAACGGGAGCTGCAGTTTCCGGTTTAAAAGCATCGTTGCCCGGATCGCTTCAATAAGCTCTTCTTCGCTGTTGATGCCGTGGACGATCTTGACTATATCTGCTCCGCGGGAAGCCTGTTCTTGCATATGTGCCAGCACTTCTTCTGCGGAGAGGGCACAGGGCATGTGCGAGGATATGATCGCTTTGGCTCCCAGATCGTGTACCCTGGAGATCATCTCTTTCTGTTTGCGGGTCGCGGCGGCATCATAAGTCAACTCTCTGGGGGAGGGATCGAAAAGGTCACCCATGATATCAATAACTTCTGCACCCGCTTCAGCGGCAGTCAGCAAAACCTTCATGCGGGCATCATCATCTGCACCGAAAGTTTTATCGTTCCGGTAGAGGCAGAACATGAAAGGTAAGCGGACTTCATTCATCAGCCTGACAAAATTTTCTTTTGTCCGGAATTCATCGGCGAGCTGACAGAGAGATACTGTAATGGCATCGGCTCCGGCAAATTCCGCTTCGCGGCTTTGTTTGATGATGCTTTCGATCGTTTCCCCTTTGAGCAGGGCGGCGATAACGGTGTGCTGTGTATTAAAAAATGATTTCTTTATCATTTGATATATTCCTGTATGCCTCAGGCTCTGCCGCCATTGGCTGAATAAATGTTTGCAGCGATAAATGATGTCAGATCAGTTACACTGACAATTGTTTTGTTTTCACATTTTTTTATAAAATGATCTTGACCGTAAATCAGAAAGTCAGGAGCACTTTGCCGATATTTTCGTTTCTGCGGAGAACGGCATGAGCCTGTTCAACTTCAGAGATCGGATAGACGGCGTAAACATTATTGACAAGCCTGCCGGCTGAAAAAAGCGGCCACAACTCTTTTTCCAGAGCGGAGAGTATCCGGCTTTTTTCTTCAGATGTGCGGCTGCGCAGAGTGCTGCCCAGCAGCCGGAGCCGTTTACGCCAAACCATTTCAAGATCAAGTTGAGTTTCGCCACCGGCGAGGGTTGCGATCATTATCCAGCGTCCGCCAGCGGGCATACTCTTGAAACATGCCCCCATGTTTTTACCGCCCACACAATCCAATGCTACGGAGGGGGGATTGGCAGCGAGAACCGAAACAATATCCTCTTTGTGATGATCGACGGTTATATCTGCTCCCAATTTTCGGATAAAAGCTGCTTTATCGGCATTCCCCACCGTGGCGACAACTTTTGCTCCGGCAAGTTTTGCCAGTTGTATAGCGGCAAGTCCGACACCGCTGGCTCCTGCCTGAACGAAAAAGATTTCATCCTTTTTTAATCCGCCCGCCTCAAGATTGATGTTCAGGTAAGCGGTCGCCCAAACTTCGGGAAGACCCGCCGCCTGAATGAGATCCATTCCTTCCGGAACAGGCATTACCATACCTTCCGGAACTGTTACATACTGCGAGTAACCTCCACCGCCAAGCAGGGCACAGACTTTGTCGCCGGAACTGAAACGGGACCCCGCAGGGGCTTCGACAACGATGCCGGAACACTCCAGCCCGCACCACGGGGGCCAGTCGGGAGGAGAAGCGTAGCAGCCGTCTTTTTGGAGTAGATCGGCACGGTTGACTGCCGCTGCAGTGGTTTTGATCAGGATCTCACCCGCTTTGCGGACAGGATCCGGAACCTCGGCCCACTTAAAATTGAGCCGGTCATCAAGAATCATAGCATACATGATGCAATCCCTTTTGCATGGTTATATACTGAAAAAATCAGGAGTGCTGCTATTTTTCAATATGAATTGATTTTTAATATTCCATCCAGTACATTTTTCAAACAAGATATTCTCTTGTATATGTGCTGCAGATTGGCAAAATCAGGAGTGCGGCCCCAAGGTTCTGCCGCCATCTACGGGGAAATCGCTGCCGGTGATATAGCCGGATTCATCCGC
This sequence comes from Victivallaceae bacterium, assembly GCA_045605305.1. Taxonomy (GTDB): domain Bacteria; phylum Verrucomicrobiota; class Lentisphaeria; order Victivallales; family Victivallaceae; genus UBA1784. The sequence continues at coordinate 3,464 of JAZUPS010000004.1, read as the reverse complement.
CGCCAGAAAAACGATGGCCCGGGCAACCTCTTCGCCCGTTCCGCAACGGCCGATCCAGGTTCCGTTGCAGGGGATTATCTGATCTTTGATCATGCCCGGCGATACACAGTTGACCGTTACCGAACATTTGGCAAGTTCCATGGCCATTGTTTTGGTCAGCATGATCACACCGGCTTTGGCGGCTGAATAGGCACAAAAACCGGGCAACCCGACTTCACCGGCAATCGAGCCAAGATTTATGATCCTGCCATATTGCTGTGCTTTCATTTTTTCGCCAAAAATCTTTGAAAGATGAAAAACGCTGTATAAATTCAACTCTATAACCGATTTGAAATTTTCCACACTGGTTTCCAACGCACTTCCCCGGGGCCAGCATCCGGCATTGTTGACCAGAATATCCACCCGTCCGGCACGCTGCAGTATCATCTGCGATGCCTGTTCAATATTTTCAGGAGCTGAAACATCCATATAAACCGGATAAATTTCCGGATGGATCTGCCGCAGGTCTGCGACCACAGTTTCAAGTTTTTCCATATTTAAATCAGTAAGGTAAAGTTTGACCCCATGTTCGGCAAGTTGCCGGGCGGTTGCTCTGCCAATTCGTCCGGCAGCACCGGTAATAACAGCGGTGCGATCATTGAAAGTCATATCATTGCTCCTTTTTTTATGATTATTGTTTATTTGCGTTTAATATATACTGGGCTTCCGTGTTTTACAATAAGACAAAAATACTTTTTTATTGCACTTTTCAACTGTAAAAACTTGTTTTTTTGCAAATAAATGTTATATTATCATAAGAAAATAACATAAAGAAAGCATTGTTTATGAGTGATATACATATTAATTTGTATGTTCCGTTCCTATGGTATAGCGAATTGCACCATTCATCTGCTTACAGTTCCTCTCTGCACAGTCACCCTGCCTGGCAGTTGACCCTTGCGGTCAAGGGGGATTTCTTTTTCATGCACGGCGGGAAAAAAGATACGATCTCACCCGGCGAGTGGATACTGATTGCACCGGGAACAGCACATATTTCCGGATCTGCCAGCAGCGACTCCTGTGCAATACAGATGTTTTTCCGGCATTTTCCAACAGATTTGTTGCCCGAATTTGCCCGGAGTTTCAACTTTTTGACCAACTGCTGTATCAGCGGTAGCTTTCCGGCAGAAAAAATTTCAGCGACCAGAAAAGCCTTTATGCGTGCCGCCGGCAATACTTTTATTGCAGAGTCGCTGAAAAAACTGCTGCCGTTGAATTTTATTGTAGATGCTATCGGGGAAAAGATTGCCGAGATCTCCTCCGGACAATCTCTGCCGGAAGGTTTTGCGGAAATCCTGAAGTTTATGGAAGAAAATTTTGCATCGCCTTTGGGCGTGGCTGATTTTGCGAATTTTGTCAATCTTTCGGAAAGCCGCTTCAATGCTGTTTTCCGGAATTTTACCGGAATGTCTCCAATGCAATATTTTAATGAGATCCGCATTGCTCACGCTCAAAGCTGTCTGTTGGCAGGGGAGGGAGTCAACGCGGCTGCAGAGAAATCAGGTTTTGCATCCGCAAGTTATTTTTGCCGCAAATTTAAAAAATACTGCGGCATGACTCCGGGGGAGTTTTGCAGAGAGCGTAAGCTATTTGTTTCGGAATGCACGACCTAACGATTTGTATTTATCATCAATTAGTAATGACTTATTTTTTATCTCTGTTTGGAAAGAACTTTTGTTCTAAAAATAAAAAACAGAATTTCAGACAAGCATCAAATGCCGTGTCTGAAATTCCGTATACACTGCACGAAAGGAAATATCAGTCTTCGATTTTCCAAGTATTATCAACCTTTTTCAAGGTGTGAGTTTCTTTTTTCTGTTTCTTTTTCACGGTATAAGTAACAGTGACTTTGGCTGTATTACCGGTAATTTTTGCAGTGGCAAATTTCCCTGCAGCCATAGGTGCATATTCTTCTTTTACATCTGACTTTAATGAAGGATTTTTCTTAACTGTCTCTTCTAAAAAAGAGATCATTTGCTGTAATTCTTTTGCAGCAAGGCACTTTTTTGCCGTAGCAAAATCACATTTTGCCATTGCAGCATAATACGCTTTGACAACCGCGTCCGGAGCTTGGTTGTTTTTTTCTGCGGAATGCACACTCAACGGCAGAAGAATGGCGGCGAAGATGGCGGCAATGAAGCCAATTTTTTTGTTAAACATTTTTCTCTCCTATGTTTTTTATTTTTACCCAGAATAATCTGAGCATCAAACTGTTGTACTACTGAATAATGTATCACAGATCCCCCAAAAACTCAAATATTGTTGAAGGCCTTGTTCCTGATATTGGGAGAAAACCGAAAAACATCTCCTAAAGTATTGCAGGGGCAAGGTACCGGGCCTGACGAAACATTTATTCAAAATCTTCTTTTGTGTAGAGCAGACCCTTTTGTGCTTTTATTCGCCCCGGCAGTGTTTTCAGAAACTCCTGCAGCAGACTGTCTTTGCGGCCGGGATACATCGGAATTGTCATGGTTCCTTCAAGTTTAGTTATACCGTCTTTATCATAGAAAGGCTGTTGGATTTTTTGTTTATATTCATCCAGCCATCGGTTATAATGTTTGATAAAATCTGCTTTTTGATTATCCGGCAGAGTTTTCAGATGAGCGTTGGCAAGCAGATAAAGTTCCACTTCGCCGAAAAATGCACACGTCGATGCCAGAATTGCCATATCACAGGTACGCCATACAAATTTTCCGCTGGATAACAATGAATCGCAAAAACTTCTGTACATTTGAAGTTTTTCCATATCTTCAGCAAACAAGGGGGCTATCCTCAATTCATCGGCGACATTTGTATTATCGGGATGTTTCGAGGCTGTACAGTTTCCGGATTTCACGATCCAAGTTATTCCGCTGCCCAGAAGTATCCCGGCAAAGAATGTAAGAATAAGTTTTTTTGACATATCTCCCTTGTTGATTCCCCTGATATGTTACCGATGTGATACCTGAAGAAATATCCGTCCGAATATCAAGAGAGAAAAGGACGGGATGTTTTCTTTTTTCTTACTGGGGCTCAATCTTCCATATACTGACTTTTGCCGGTCGGGGTTGATACTCTGCCGCCGCTTGAAGTTGTGCTTGAAGAAGTTGTTGCCGGTATTGGCCGACTCGTGGACGGTCTGGTTCCAAGACTGCTTGAGGAAGTTGTTGCCGGTATTGGCCGACTCGTGGACGGTCTGGTTCCAAGACTGCTTGAAGAAGTTGTTGCCGGTCTGCTGACTGTGGAGTTAGACAGTCTGCTGGAAGCAGAGGACCCGCTTGATTTGCTGGGCGACACCGTGTATGTTGCCGACGGATTCGGGCGGCTGTTGGAACTGGACGGTCTGCTGGAAGCAGAGGACCCGCTTGATTTGCTGGGCGACACCGTGTATGTTGCCGACGGATTCGGGCGGCTGTTGGAACTGGACGGTCTGCTGGAAGCAGAGG
>JAZUPS010000003.1:0-6199 GCA_045605305.1 Victivallaceae bacterium | reverse complement strand
ATCCTGACCACTGCCGCCGGAAGAGAATTTTACGGCAACATCGGCGGTTACGATCTGGTTCCGACCGGTTATGAGGGGTATCACTGCTCAGTTTACAGCATCCCCTACTCTTTCCGTTACCAGAGCAAAGCCGGTGACGGCAGAAAGGTTCTCCCGCAGTATGAAAAACTTGCCGATGGCTCTTACTGTCTGAATTTTACCGGCAATGGTGAATTTATCGGCTTCCCGCCCTCACTTTTCCCCCAGCGGGCAGGTTACACGGTGAAGTTTGAGTTTATGCCGCTGGATGTGGATAATGATCAGGTCTACTTTGTCCATGCCGAGCATGATATTGCCGGATTCCGTCTGCGTACCGAAGATTACCGGCTGGTACTGGATTTTTACCGCCGTCAGGCAGGCAAAGCCAAAAACGGCAAACAATCCGCCGAAACCAATGCCCGCGACACAAGAACCGTTTTCAAAACCAATCTTGACCCGGTGGAAGGCAAGTGGAACAAAATTGAGTTCAAGTATGATATGGAAAAAGTTTACATCACCTTGAACGGCAAAACTGAGTCTTTCCCCTGCACCGGACTTTCCCGCTGGTTCGCCGTGGGCGGTTTCGGCGGTGACGGAACAAAAAATCAAAACGGCGCCAGACACTATTTCAAAGGCAAACTCAAATCCTTTGAAGTTATCCACAGCGCCAAATAGAAAACGGATGAATAAATGAAAAGCAGAAGCCTCCATCTTTCTCCATCCGGAGCATCCTGCGGCAGAATTTTCCGCGATGCCCTGGCTGAATTGGCAGCTTTCCCCGGCAAAAAGGAGCTTATCCTCGCGCCGGGGGAGTACATCTTTGACAAAGCAGAAGCCACGGAAAAATATCTGCCGGTTTCAAATACTATCAGTCAGAGTGCCCCCCAGTTCAAACATATCGGTCTGCTGCTGGAAAACGTCAACGGCTTGACCATCGAAGGCAACGGGGCAAAATTGCTGATGAAGGGTGATATGAGCGGTATCGTGGTTAAAAACTGCCGGAATATCGAATTGAAAAATCTTATTCTGGATTACACCCGCCCCCGGATCTCAGAGATGAAAGTGCTGGAAGTTTCCGGCAATACGGCAACCTTTCAGCCCCACGCCGATTCACCGTGGATTTTGGATGAAAAAGGACGCTTTTGCTGGGTAAATGCCGACGGTATCACCGAAACCTTTGAGAGCCGTCAGGTGGTTCAGTGCGCCGCCCCGGATAATTCCTCCAATTTGCGGCAGCTTTTCAACCCGGTAAGAGATGCGGTAAAAGTGGAAGTGCTTTCCGCTTCTCAGGTGAAATTCACCTACAATGATCCTCCCCCGGTAAAGATCGGTCAGGTGTGGCAGTTCCGCGACCCCACCCGCCGGGAAAACGGCGTGGTCATTGCCGACAGTGAAAATATTCTCCTTGAGAAAATGGAGCTGAATTTCACCCCCGGTCTGGGGATCGTGGCGCAGATGAGCAAGGATATTGCCATACTCCGTCACCGTCACGCTCCGGCGGCAAAAAGCGGCAGAGTTTGCGCCGCCCATGCTGATTGTATTCAAATATCCTCCTGTTACGGCAAAGTGGAGATCGCAGAGAGTTTCTTTTCCGGTTCCCAGGATGACCCCATAAATATCCACGGAACTTATCTGGGAGTGGAGAAAATTTCCGGCAAAGAGATCACTTTGCGCTTCTGTCAGGAAGAGACCTGGGGCTGGATGGCATTCAAGCCGGGAGATGAGGTTTGTCTGGTGCGGAAAGATGATTTCCAGCGGGAAAACTCCGCCCGGGTCGAAAAATGTTTGAAGGTCGAAAAAGATCTGGTTCAGCTTGAACTTGACCGGGAACTTGACAAAGAGATCAACTGCGCAGAATATGTGCTGGAAAATATGAGTGCTTATCCGGATGTGGAACTGCACGACTGTATCTTTGAGTGTTACCCCACGCGAGGCTTGCTTCTGACTTCGGCGGGCAAGTGCCGGGTATACCGGAATGAGTTCCGGCAGACGGCGGCGCGTCCGGCGATCTACATTTCCGGAGATGTCAACAGCTGGTATGAATCCGGCGGGGTGCGGGACGTGAAGATCTTTGACAATCTTTTCCGCTTCTGCCCGGCTGCGGCAGTGGAAATCGCCCCGAAAATCCGGAAACCCGGCAAAAACGCTGTTCACCGGAATATTGAGATCGTCAACAACCGTTTTGAAAATTGTTCTCCCTGCCGCCTGACATATATCGGGACGGAGGGGTTGAAAACCGATATTCCGGAAGAATTTATTGAAAAAAAAGAGTTGCCGGAAGGCAAATGATCCATTACAGGGGTAAAAAAAATGAGTACAATCAAATTCGGAATGATCGGCGTTGGCGGCAGAGGCGAGATCTTTTATGAAAGCAACCACCTGCCGGAAGAGGGTTTTGAAATCGTTGCCGGAGCAGATCTGTCAGATAAGGCTCTGGAAAAATTTCAGAAAAAGATCCCCGGTGCAAAGTGTTTCCGCGATTACCGGGAACTGCTTGCGCTGGAGGAAATCGATGCAGTTTTTATCATCACTCCGGATTTTCTCCACGAAGAAATGGCTGTCGCCGCTCTCAATTCCGGAAAGGATGTCTATCTGGAAAAACCCCTTGCCATTACCGTTGACGGGTGCAGTAATATCCTGCGCGCCGCAATGAACAACAAACACAAACTCTATCTTGGTCACAATATGCGCTTCATGCCGGTCATTCAGGAGATGAAACGGATGATTGATGAAGGTATGATCGGTGAAGTCCAGTGTGCATGGGAGCGCCACTTCATCAACTACGGCGGCGATGCCTACTTTCACGACTGGCACTCGGAGCAGCGCCGCTCCACCGGATTGCTTTTGCAGAAAGGCGCTCATGACATCGATATTCTCCATTGGCTCATGGGTTCATATACCACCAAAGTTGCGGCAATGGGCATGCTGTCGGTCTATGACAAGTGTGAGCGGCGCCCGGTTGAGGATAAAGAACCGTACAATGTTACCGAAAACTGGCTCAAACTGCGCTATCCTGCCGATGCCGCCAAAGATTACTCCGCGGTGATCGATGTGGAAGATCACAATATGATTTTAATGCAGCTTGCCAATGGCAAACAGGTCTCCTACATGCACTGTCACTACTCACCGGACAGCGACCGGAACTTCTGCTTTATCGGCACGAAGGGCAAGATCGAAAACCACGGCGTCGGCAAAGATGCCCAGATCCTTTACTGGAATAAACGTCAGGGCAATACTCTGCTGCCGGATCAGGTTTTCACCATCCGGGGGATGGATGGCACTCACGGCGGAGCAGACCCGTTGATCATGAAAAACTTCCGGGAGTATATCCGGGGCAATGAGAAACCTTTGACCAATCCGGTCGATGCCATGCGTGCCGTTCTGGTGGGCATCACCGCTCACGAAGCTATGCGGAATGGTACTCTTGCCGGAAACATCCCGGAAATTGCCCCCGATATTGTGGAATATTTTAACCGGGAGAGTGCAAAATGAACTTTCTCACCCGTTTTTTGCATCGCCACAAACTTTTACAAAAATCCTTTTTAGGAGCTGCGGTTATGATAAATTTGAATTTGTTCTTTCAGGATGGCATGGTTTTACGCTCGGGAAGTGATATTCCGGTCTACGGTACAGCTGCACCATCAACGCAGCTGGAAATTTCCCTTGCCGGGAAAAAAGTTTCCGCCAAAGCTGATGCCAATGGTAAATTTTCGGCAAAGTTGCCGTCTCTTCCCGACGGCGGCCCATACGATTTGACCGTCACAGCTCCGGCAACCGGAGAAAAAAAGACCGTAAAAAATGTATTTATCGGGAAAAAACCGGTGATCATGGATACTCCCCTGATGAGTTTGCGGTTGATGTCGGCAAGTGTCGGCAAATTGACCGATCAGATTCTGCGTGATTCAGATCGCTATCCCGGCACTTTCGATGAGGTTTGGCTGGCAAGCCCCACCTGGCACATTATGCGAGACCTGAAGGAGGTGGAAGCACATGCAAAACATCTGCTCCCGCTGGCAAATGAATTCCGCAAACGCAATATCAAAGTGGGATTGCAGGTCATGGCACTGGGACACTCCATGAGAAGTACGCCGCCCCCCAACGGCTATCCCTTCAAAGAGGAGTCCTGGAGCATCGACAGAGACGGCAACCGGATATATGGTTATCTTTGTCCCTCTTCTCCCGAAGTCCGGCAGTATCTGCACGATTCAGCGGTGATATATCTGCGGATATTGAAACTGGATTCTCTCTGGCCGGATGATGACATGCGCCTCGGAGCAAGAGAAAGAATGATCTGTTTCTGCCCCCGCTGTCTGAAACTCTTCAATGCTGCCAACAACAGTTCATGGACAAGAGAAACTCTGGTCAACGAACTTGAAAATGGAAAAAATCCGCTGGATATCCGCCGCAGATGGGTGAAATTCAACGCTGAAATGATCGAAGAATGCTGTGCCGCATTCCGCAGAGCTGTCGATGAAGCGCACCCCTCCTGCCTGATGGCACTGCAGAGAACCCGCTCCACCAACAGATATGATAATGAAGATGGTTTGCAGTATTACCGCGGACTTGCGGGAAAGGATAATAAAAAGATCGCTGTCCGGGCGGGCGGCGGATTTTACCACGACCTTTTCCCCCGGGATATGATCCGCAAATCATTCGACGTCGGCAGGGAAGCCGCCCGGATGAAAGCCCTCGGCTTCAAAGGTGCGGTCTGCAACGAAGGCGAAAATTATCCCCATATTTCCGTTCAGAAAAGTCCGGGTACGCTCATGACTGAAGCGGCAATGGTCATCGCCGCCGGTGCGGAATTTTCCTCTATCTACTGGCATGGTCCGGATAATATGGAATCTGAAGAAAATTACGATTTCTTCATGCGAACCGCCGCAGAACACCGTCCTTTTATCAAAGCTGTGCGGGATACCACGGTAAAAACTGAACTTGCCGGTTGTGCCGTTTATATGGGCAATGAAGCCCTTGCTCTGCCGGAGTGGCAGGGAAAAACCGATGAAACCGAAGAACGGTTGATGGAAAACGGTCTGCCCATGTCACTTCCCGGTGCGGCTCCGGAAGTTTTCGCATTGAGTGAACGCTCCGCCCTTTCTCTTGGCAAAGAAGATCTGGCAAAATGTTTTGCCAAACCGGTGCTTATGGATGTGAAAGCCTTTGAGATCATCAGTAAAAAATTCCCGGAACTGGAATTTGTCAAAAAGGTCAAACTGAATGAGCCGAAAAAGAATTTCCATTTGATTTCCGATTGTGCCATTGAACTCTTTCCCAATGGCAAAAGAGCGGAAAATGTCTTCAAAGTGCTTCGGCGGATGAGCAATGATGTGATCTTCACCAGCAAAGTTCAGGGTGTTGATGATGCCGATGCGGGAGCATCTGCCATAATCCAGACGGAGTTCGGCGGCAGGATCGTGCTGGTTCAGTTCCTCAATATCTGGCACGGCTGGACCGGTTACCGCAGAGAGTGCATCCTCGATGCGCTGGATAAGGTAGTTCCCGGCAAAATGGCTTTCCGGCTGTTGACTTCCGGCTATGCGGTGTGTCCTTTTGCCAGAGTTACTTCTGAGGGCAAAACGGCAGGCGTTTTCCTGCTCAATTCCGCCGCCGGAGACACCCCGGTTCTGCAAATCGCCCTGCGCCGCCCGGCATACAAAAAGTACCGTTTGCAGCGGCAGATGGCAGAACCTCTTGATTTGAAGGTCATCTCTCAAAGTGATGATGAAATAATTCTGGAAATCCCGTCGATCGCACCGTGGCGGGCGGTATTTATCGAAGGAGTGGAAAAAGATATGGATAAGTTGCAAACAGTCACCTACCTTTCCAAAGCGGATAACTCCATGCAGCCGGCGCTTTTCCTGCCTGCATCCGGCAACGAGCCGCGACCGCTGGCAGTTTGTCTGCACACCTGGAGTTACGGCATTGACAAGGCTTATGAACACTTCCTTGTGCGTTGTAAAAAACGGAACTGGCACTTTATTTTCCCCTACTTCCGGGGACCGAATAATACTCCGGAAGCATGCGGATCGGATCTGGTGGTTTCGGAACTGGAAAGCGCTGTGGAAGGATCAACGCCGATATGATTTACCCAGATATCATACGCTTCCTCGCCGTTTTCGTAAATGGAGGGCCAAAGAAGATTTTGGGCAATTTCAAGAGTTTTTGTAAGGAATCCCCAAGA
>JAZUPS010000002.1:0-13998 GCA_045605305.1 Victivallaceae bacterium | reverse complement strand
CATGGCTACGATCCGACTTCCTCCGCTTTACGGTGACCGTCCCCGCCTCATTGTCAAAGAACTCCTTCCGCAGAAAGCGGATTTCTCCATGCTCAGGCAAATTTTCCGCCTCCGTGACCACCTTATCCGTCATCTGATAAGCGGTATAACTCCCCGGGAAACCGCCGCCATGACCGCGACGCTCTTTTTCGGTACTGCCGGAGGATTCTCCCGGGAACTCAACGAAAATTTCATCACCTCCGGAACGATTCATCTCTTTTCCGTTTCCGGTCTCCATGTAACTCTGGCAGCGGGATTCATTCTGCTGATCCTATCACCGCTGCCATTCAAAAGCCGCCACTATGCCGCCGCATTTTTCACTTTGCTTTACGTTCTTCTTTCCGGAGCTTCCCTGCCAGCCATCCGCGCCGGGAGTATGGTGATTTTCTGGTGCATCCTGCGCGCCAACCTCATCAATGCCGCCGCCTGGAACGCTCTGATGTACACCTGGAGTGTCTTTATGATCATCTCTCCGGCGACCGCCGGTTCAATTTCCGCCCAATACTCCTTCGGAATAACCGCCATACTCCTGCTTTTATCTGACAGAATCGACCGGATATTTTCGCCGCTCCACGCCCGTTTTGCCGCCATGAACAGCCGCAGTAAATTTGTCCGTAAAGAGAAAAGGTTTCTGCGCCGTCTGCGCACGTTTGTTTCCACCATTTTCGCTCCGGTTGCCGCCTTTGCCGGCAGCTGCGGAATATCGCTGTACCGTCAAAACAGCTTTTCCGCCGGAAGTATTCCAGCCAATTTGATGATAATTTTCATCACTCCTCTGCTCTTCGGAGCAATGTTCTTCAAACTCATTCCCGGTGCGCTTTTTCCATGGTGTGATCATGCAGGAGCATTCTTTTTGGAAGGACTCTTTCAACTGCTCATCGAAATCACCCGGAGCGTGACCCGGATTTTCTACTCCTTCACCGCCGCCGCCCCGCCATTGTGGTCAGTGATCGTCTTTCAACTGCTATTTTTCTGCGGCCTCGGTATCAAATCAATAAAAATCAGTGCCTTCTGCCTTGCCGCTTCTTTTCTGATGATCTTCTGCTGGCAGCATCCATTTTTTCAACCGGAACCTTTTCTGCTGGCGATCAACAGTGACAGCAGCCGTCCGCCACTGCTGGCGATCGGGGTTCCGTCAGATTCCCGGGCGCTGATCATCAATGTGCCGGATGGCGAAACCGGCGCTCTGGCAGGCAAAATACTGCGCAGTAAAGGGATAAAGGATGTAAAAGTGGTTCTTTCCAACACCACAGATGCGACCAGCTCCGGATTACTCCGCCTTGCCGGATATTTGCATACGCAAGTAACTTTTCATCCCGGCAAACGTCCGCCGTCACGGAGATTTTACCGTAATTTGCGACATGAATTTATTCAGCTTGATTCTCTGCCGCCGCCGGGGAAATTCACCATTCTTCCCGATGGGAGACAAAAATACCGTACTTTCAGCAATTACGAATTTTCATTCAAAAATGAAGATAAAGGCAGATCGGTGGAAATTAAAACTCCGGCGGGAAAACAATTCACAGAAATCCTGCCGTGGACATCGTTACCGGCTCTCTGGATGGAAGAACTTTAAGCCCTCACACCAATTCGTTGCGCTGCAGCTGAAGAATTTTCCGGGCAATCAGCGCGGGCAACTCATCGGCAATCAAAATTTCTCCGGCATCTTCTGCGGCAATTCCGTGGATATACGCACCGAGAGATGCCGCATCAAAGGCAGGAACGCCCTGTGCCGCCAATGCTCCGATCGTCCCGGCAAGCACGTCACCGCTGCCGGCAGTCGCCAGAAGCGCATTGCCACCGGCAATGATCACCGGAGCTTTTCCCGGAGCGGCAACCACCGTATCGTGACCTTTAAGCACCGTTACAGCGCCGGAATACTCCGCCAATGCCGCCGCCTGCTCCACTCTTCCGCCGGAAAATGCGATCTTCCACGCCGCGCAAAGCCTTGCCGCTTCACCGGGATGAGGGGTTATCACGATATTATCCCGCCGTTTCCACACTTCCGGAGTTCCGGCAATAAAATTCAAAGCATCCGCATCCAGCACCACGCAACCGGGAAAATCCAGCGCCCGCTCCACCGCCTGAGGGAAAACACTTTTTCCCCAGCCGCAACCGCAAACCAGCACATCGGAAAGGGCAATAAACTCTTCAGGTATCTCATTTGATGCAAGTTTTCCAACTATCGCCGCATTGCACACTCTGCCGTGCAAATCCGCAGAGGAGGCACAGCGCACCAATCCGGCACCGCTTTTCAATGCCGCAAGCGTACTCAATGCCGCCGCCCCCGGATACTCCGGTGAGCCGCCCCATATCAGCACCCTGCCCCGGGAATTTTTATGACAATCCACCGGAAAACGGGGAACTTTTTCCACCGCATCCAAATTGGTGAATATCTCCATCCCGCCGGAATTGCCGCCGCTCAAACCGATGTCGATCAACCGCAACGTACCGCGCAGAACACTCCCGGCAGATTGAAACAACCCCGGCTTGACTCTGCCGAATGTCAAAGTCAAATCTGCCTTTATCGCGCCATTTTCAGCGGCATCACCGCTGTCTGCATCAATTCCGCTCGGTAAATCAAGGGCGATAACCGGCAGAGATGAGCGGTTTGCCGCCCGGATGAATGAAGCGGCATTTTCCCGCAATTTTCCACCGGAAAAACCGATACCCAAAATTCCGTCAACGATCACATCTCCCGGAAAAAAGTCATTTTCACCAAGTTCATCTTTTACCAGAAAGGGTATTTCTTCCGGCAAATCTGCAGCCGCCATTGCCGCACAACCGGAAAAATCCTGCTTTGACCGGGTACTGTATACGATAAGTTCTTTGGCAGAATCAAATAAATACCGGGCGGCAACCAGAGCATCACCCCCGTTGTTTCCGCCGCCGCAAAGAATCACAAAACGCTGTGCCAGGGGATATTTGGCGGCGATCCATCTGCCGGCCTGCACTCCCGCCCGGAGCATAAGTTCATACTCCGCGGTGCCGGATGCAACTGCGGCGCGCTCCATCTCCCGGATCGATGCGACCGGAAACGTCAGCATTTTTCCTCATCCTTTTTCAAGGATTGACGGCAGAAACCGGAAATCAGATAGATGAACACCCCGGAACAGATCGCCATATCTGCCACGTTGAAAACCGGATAGTTCCACACTTCGTAATAGTGGACATGGATAAAATCCACCACCGAACCGTGAAATGCCCGGTCGAAGGAGTTTCCGGCAATTCCGGAAAGTATCATCATCAGTGCATAGTAGCGTTCCGGACACCCTTCGGCAAGTTTACGGAAAAAATAGATTATCCCCGCTCCGGCAAGCAATCCGAAGGCAAAAAGCAGCCAGACATAACCGCTGAGAATACTCCACGCCGCGCCGATGTTGCGAACAGAGGTGAAATTGAGAAAACCGGGAATCACCGGAATGGACTCAAAAAGATTGAAATTTTTTACCACATACCACTTGGAACATTGGTCGGTGACCAGCAGCAGTACAGCGAAAATCAACGCGGGATAGAATACTCTCTTTTCCCGCGCGGAACCCTTCTCTATTCGATCACGCCAACTCATCGGTTTTTCATCATCTCTTCGTGACGGCTTTTGCATTTGATGCAGAATATGGCATAAGGACGCGCCTTCAACCGCGCCTCGGATATAGCCTCTCCGCAATCCAGACAAACACCGTACTCACCATTGGCAAGTCTCTCAATGGCATCGTCGATCAGCTCCACCACGTTGCCGTTTTCCGTAAGCATCTGCAAACCGATTTCGTTGCGGGAAGAGTCACTGTCAGCCATGTGAGTGGTCACTCCGCGTTTTTCACTGTTGGTGCAGTCCAGAGATTCATCGGTATAAATACGCATCTGCTCGGTCAATTCATTACGCACCTTCATCAGCGCATTGTAATATTCCAAATCGCGGCCGGTGAACTCATTTTTCAAACTTTTTTTCGTCATCTAAAACCACCAATCCTTAATTGTTTACGACTGGTTAATATAGCACCAATCATGGAGTTTTACAAATTTTTCAAAGGCAATTTCAAACAGAAAAACGCACATGGATAACATCGCCGTCGCGCATTTCGTAATCCTTGCCTTCAATACGGAGTTTTCCTGCCAGCTGTGCTTTCGCCCATGAGCCGCACTCCACCAGATCTTCATAAGAGACCGTCTCCATCCGGATAAATCCCCGCTGCAGATCGGTATGGATCTTGCCTGCCGCCTCCGGAGCCAGCGCTCCGCGGGTGACAGTCCACGCTCTGGATTCCATGGGCCCGGCGGTAAAGAATGTCAGATAATCCAACAGCCGGTACCCCGTCTGCACCACCTTATCCAAACCGGAACCGGTAATTCCCAGATCAGCCATGAAAACCTCTGCCTCTTCCGGAGAAAGCGCCCCCAATTCATCCTCAAACTTCGCACACACCGGAACCACTTCCAATCCATGCTCCGCCGCATAATCCGCCAGACGTTTTCCCGCATCGCAGCAGGTTATATCCGCCGCCTGATCCTCACCGGCATTGGCACAGATGAAGGCAGGTTTAACGGTCAGCAAGCCGAAGTTATCCACCAGCGCCTTCTGCTTCGGATCGTTGCGGTCATAGCTGGGGCGTCTGCCTTCAGAAAGTTCCGCGATCATCGCCACGATCAACTCATACTCCGCCTTGGCATCCGGATCATTGGAACGGGCGATTTTGTACGCCTTATCCCGCCGTTTTTCCAGCATCTCAAGGTCAGCAAGCATCAATTCGGTATTAATCGTCTCCAAATCGTCCACCGGATCGACCTTGCCGGAAACATGCACCACATCAGAATCATCAAAAAGGCGAACCACATGAGCTATCGCATCCACGTTGCGCACATGGCTCAAGAACTGGTTGCCCAGCCCCTGCCCCTGACTGGCTCCGCGCACCAGACCGGCAATGTCGATAAATTTCAGCGTTGCAGGAACGATTCTGCCGGATTTTTCCAATTCAGCAAGCACCTCAAGACGCTTATCCGGAACCTGAACGATACCGGTATTCGGTTCGATGGTACAGAAAGGAAAGTTGGCAGCTTCCGCCCCGCCGTGGCTCAACGCATTAAACAAGGTGGATTTACCCACATTGGGCAATCCGACAAATCCGCAGGAAAAACTCATTATTCACACCTTATGAAATTATTACAAAAAAGCCGGAACGCGCTTGGCGCTCCGGCAATACTCTTTTTACCAAGTAACTTACATTACAGGATTGACAATCGTCTCATCAGAATAGATGAAGTGATTCCAATCACTTCCAGCCGGAACCACCCAGGCGGGAGTCATGATCGGTCCGTAACCCCAACCCACGTCTTCCTGATCATCGGGACAACCGGGCAAGGGGAAGAGGAAGGTCGCCACATCGACCACACCGACCACCGCACGCGCCACAATATAGCAGGCACCTTTGAGAGTACCGTAAGTCAATCCGGCAAGAGCGCCTTTTTCATTGGTAACTTCAGTCCACTTCATCGGCAGCTCAAAAACGCAGAACGCGGCATTGGTGATACCACGACCGAGTTTTTCCACCGGACGCATCACCCAGGAATCATCCGCTTTGGCTGAAAGCGCACCGCCGAACATGAAAACAGACACCAAAAAAACGACCCAGAATGCTTTACCGAATTTCATTACTCTAAACTCCATATTATGATTTATTCAGTTACACTTTTATACAATAACACCATGACGTTAAAGAATATAATTTTCCAATCGTGAAAAATCAAGTCCTGTAGTCAAAATAATCCCGTTTTTTTCAAAAAAAAGTTACTTTTCCGGCTTTTTACCGAATCTGTTCTCAGTTCCATTGAGCAGACGCTGAATATTGCTGCGGTGGCGGACAATCGCCAAAACTGCCACCAGAGTCAGAAAAACCAGCACCAGCGGAGAGTTGGAAAGTCTCCCGAAATTCGCTTCCGTAAGATAGCAGACCCACGCCACGATCGGCAGTACCGCCGCCGCAGAGATGCTCGCCAGTGAAACATAGCGGGAAACCAGAAACACCACCACCCAGACCACCAGCGCTATCAGTAGCGGGAACGGCGCCAGCGCTAAAATCGCTCCGGCGGCAGTGCTGACACCTTTACCGCCCTTGAAGTTGAGAAAAATCGGGAACATGTGACCGATCACCGTCGCCAGCAGAGCGGCAATGACTGAGATCTCCTGCAAAAAATGATTACCGGCAAAAACATACTGTGCCGCCAGCACCGGGAGCGCTCCTTTGATAAAATCCAATGCAAAACAGAGCTTTCCAGCCATTTTTCCCACACAGCGGGTGACGTTGGTTGCTCCGATATTTTTTGACCCGACCTGACGGACATCCACTCCATTGAGTTTGCCGATGATAAATCCCCAGGGAATACTGCCCAGCAAATACGCACCGATCACCAATAAAACTGCTTTTACGATTTCCATTATTACTTTTTCCTGACTTGAAAATCTCCCTCTCAGGAGATATATTACTTTTCACACTATCATAATATGAACCATGTTTGTCAAAAAGTCAATATCAAAATGAAAAATTTTATACGTTTACTTATCGGTTCGGGGGAAAATTGTGCCGACATCCGCTATGCCACGGGAATTTCCACTCCCGATGATTTTATTTTCTTTGAGTACGGTTCCCGCCGTTGTGCGGTTCTTTCCGCATTGGAAATCGACCGCGCCAGAAACTGTGCCAAGCCGGGGGTCGAACTTATCTGCGATCAGGAGTTCGGCTGGGGCAGCCGGATGAACATCATCCTTGCCATCTCAGAAAAGTGTCACTGCCGCGACTTCACCGTACCCGCCTCGTTTCCCTTCGGACTCGCCGAAAAAATGCGCGCCGCCGGATTGAATGTCTCCCCGCAGGAAAATGATTTTTTCCCGAAAAGAGAGTTCAAAGATCAGCAGGAAGTCCAGGCGGTCACTGCCGCTCAACGTGCCGCCGAAGCCGGATTGGCGCGGGCGGTGGATATTCTCCGCAGTTCCGAAATATCCGGCGATTATCTCTACTGGCAGGGTAAACTCATCACCAGTGAATTTCTCCGGGCAGAGATCGACTCCGAAATCCTCCACTGTCAGATGCTCCCCACCGGAACCATCTGTGCCGGAGGTTCCCAAGCCGCCCAGCCCCACAATGCCGGCAGCGGTCCGCTGAAAGCCAACAGCCCCATCGTGATGGACATCTTTCCCCGTTCACCGGAAACCGGTTACTGGGGAGATTTGACCCGAACCGTCGTCCGGGGGAAAGCCAAAGATATTGTCCGCCGCGCATACGAAGCGGTCCTGGAAGCACGCGAGTATGCGAAAAAATTGATCAAACCGGGCATGTACGGCGCCGCCATCCACTGTGCTGCCGAAGCAGTTCTGGAAAAACACCACTTTTACACCGGAAAAAATGAACAGGGACAATTCGGTTTTTTCCACGGTCTCGGTCACGGTGTCGGCTTGGAGATCCACGAAATGCCACGTTTGTCTCCCCGTTCACGCACTCCTTTGCGCGGCGGAGAGGTGGTCACTGTCGAACCGGGACTCTACTATCCGGAATGGGGCGGCATTCGGCTGGAAGATCTGGTTTACATCTCCGCTGAAGGAAAAACCATCTGTCTGACCGAAGCTCCGGATTTTCTCGAAATCAATTAACTTTCTCTGCGCGTTTCAGCTCCATGCTCCACTGGATGAAGAAGATCATTCCGGTGATCAGCATTATCAGCCACCAGAGCAAGGTGGCAATGGAGTTCCCGCCAGTCAGGTAAACTTTCAGCCACATTCCGACGGATATGGCGTTGACCAGCATCCACCCCAGCCACTGCTCCACGCACCTTTTGACGGTCAGAATCATTGCAGTTACCGATAATACGGTCGTTGAAGCATCCACAAAGGGTTGAGAATCGCCGGATTTACGCAGAACAAAAGCAAAGATCACGATCCCCGTCAATGAAAGAAGCACGGTCAGAATCCTTTCCCGGCAACTCAACCGGCTTTTGATCACACAGCTCTCCTGATCCATCCGGCGGCGCCAGCAGATTATTCCGGTGAACATCATGGGCAGATACCACACCCAGTTCATCACGGCATCGCCATATAACTTCTGCCCAAAAGCGATATAGCCATACGCCGCCGAGTTGAATATTCCGAAAAAATAACAGCTGATCTTCCCCTTTCCCGCCAGCAGAGTGTAAAGTGTACCGGTGACCGCCGAGGCGATCCCCAGCCAATTTTCCCCCATAATAATGGAAATAATTGCTATTGCTCCGGTACAACCGGCAGTGTAGAAAATTTCCCAGCAACGCCAATTACTCAACTCTCCGGAAAAAAATTTTACCGCTTTTTTCAACATACTTCAACCCTTCAATAACTGCAGGTGATTTCAAAAGTGATCCGGGGACTTTTGAAATCACCTCTCTATACCTAAAAAAAAATACGGCAGGAGCAAATCCCTGCCGTATTCGGATTCACAGCGATAAAATATATCACTTGATCTCGTCAGTGTCAATACCATAGTGCTGGAAAAACATGTTTCCGACTTTGCTATCGACACCTTTGTTGACATTTTTGAGAGTTTTGTCGATCTGCTCAGAAGCGTCTTTGGTCATACCGGCGGCGCGGGGAGCAGAGAATTCAACCGTGGCAACCACCACCAGCTGAGACTGTTTGATCGACTCATTCTCAGTGCTGAAGAGCAATCCGAGAACCGGGATATCCTTCAAAAAGGGCAGACCGGCAACACTGCGGACAGTTTCAGTACGGCGCAGACCGCCGATAACAAATTCCTGATTGCCGTAAGCAGCCTGGAACTTGGTGGTGATGTCAGAATCACTCACACGGGGAGAACCGTCAGAGTTCCAACCCAGCAGAGAAACGGTATTTCCGGCGAACTCGATCGTTGCCGCCGCACCGGTGACCACCGGACGGACTTTCAGGTTGAAGAGGAAGCCTTCCTGAGCCATGGGATACTGCAATTTTCCGTGGATGATGCCGGGGAAGCCTTCCGAAGAAATATCACCCTTGCTGAACCAGGAGAAAAGCGTTCCGGCGGTTCCGGTAAGATCATCGACATACTTGGTCATATATTCGGTGACATAGGCGGTGACCGCATCGGTGACAAACTGCTGAACTCCGGTCAGCTCAAGTTTGCCGCAGGCAACCAGTTCCATAGCCTTTTTGGTAGCCGCTTCAGTGGCAGCTTTGGTAACTTCCTCTTTGACACTGTTGATCATCGCCATCACGCTGCTGCTCAGATTGCCTTTGTCATCGGTAATGACCGGTTTCCAGATCGGCACACCGTCATGATAGTTGATCATACGCGGAGTGAATGCGGCAATGGCAAGATCAGAGAAGTATTTATCCTTCAACAGAGTCTCGGGCAGGATCTTCGCCAGCTGCTGACGGTAGATCGCATTGGGGTTCGGGTCGGTGTAGGCAAATTCGCCCATGCCGTAGCCCTCATCCACAGAGTAATCATTGCGCTCGTAGAAGTAGCCGTAATTCAAGGTGATGGAAGAGACTTCGCGGTTTTTCGCAAGCAGCGTTCCGCTGGTCAGCACTTTGGCTTTGCCGATGCTGGTCAGGAAGTCGAGGTAACGGGTGTTCCATTTGGGGTTGAAGTTCCAATAACTGGTACGGTTGGAACCATTATTGTCAACACCGCCGTGGAAGAAACTTGACCAGTTGCGGCGCACACGGGCACCGGCAGAGAAGAGGTCAACGCCTTCGTTGTTTTTCCAGCTCTGGAAGTCCACACCGATACGGTCATCGTTTTCGGCGTAGATTTCGATCACTTTGTAACCGATACGCACTTCCGGAATGGGTTTGTCATACTTGGCGATCATCTCTTTGATGGCTTTGCCAGACCAATCCGGAGCGCAAACCATCAGCATATTCAATTCGCCATCCACCAGCATCGAATCGGGAGAAATCACAAACTGCGGATCCATCTCGTTGGTACCGACAACTTTCAACATATTCATCAAAGTCGCCGCCGGCAGGTGTTTGGGGAAGTAGACCCAGGCACTGTCGTTACTGACATTGGCAAGGTCTTTTTTATCCAGTTTGGCAATGATGGAGTCGATGCCTTCACCGTTTTTGGAATCTTTGAAGCGGTATTCTTCAGCAGAAACCAGCAAAAATGCAGTTCCATCAGTGTACTTCAGCGCGGCAACCTGAACCGGACTCTCATTGACCTGTTTCGCCTCGATCGTGGAACGGACATAGGCGCGGGCAATGTAGGGATCGGCAGATTTCAGCCGGTACGCTTTGGTGAAAACATAAGGATCGGTGTTACCGGCATCAAAACGAACCATGTTGGTTTTGTCGTCGATGCTGACTTTCAACTCAGTATTCACTCCCGGAGATTTGAAGCCGGAGGACATGTGGTTGTTGGTAACACGGGGAGTACCGGGAACTACTTCAGCAGCAAAACAGCTGAAAACACCGGCAACAGCAAAAAGTAACAATGATCTTTTCATGGCTTATCAGTCCTCAAAGAAATCTTTCTGTTGACGTTCGTGAATTTCAACCGAACGGCTGCTGGCGGCAGTACCGCTGGTTTCCGGAGTCACCAGATTCGCTTCAGCAGTAATGATGATATAGGTCGTCTCACGGACAACGGTCGTCGTACTGAAGAGATACTTCAGAATCGGAATCTTGGAAAGCACCGGCAAACCGATGGTCTGACGGACTTCAGAATCTTTTTCATAGATACCGACGATCTTTTCCACATTGTAACCGAGGGTCATGCCTCCGGTGATGGAAGCGGCATTGCTCAGCTCCTGACCGGTATTTCCGCGCTCGACAACGTTCTTGAAGTTGAATTTGTAACGGAAAAGTACTCCGCCATTGGAAAGATCTTTTTCTTTGCCGGTCGGGAACGGAATGAATCCATCGGCATCGGCTTTGGAACGGTCACCGGGCATACAGATGATCGGGTTGGAAACCAGCATCTCAAGTTCCGGCGGATTTTTGTAAAGTTCACCGGTATCATCGGTGTCAAAGCTGGCACCGATAAAGGAACGTCCCATGCTGTTTTTGGCAATATTCTGATACTCAGGCATCATAGTAAGTTTGTACTGATAAGGAGCTTTTTCCGGATCAGCCTTCTGAGCTTTGATCAATTCGCGGAAGTGTTCCACGCTGGTGATCGGGGTGCTGACAAAGGTCAGCGTGGCATCAGCGGCAACTGACGCTTCACCGGACTGCTGAAGACAGCGGATAAAGCTCATGTCAAAAGACGGCGCAAAGAACAGACCGCCGTAACCCCAGGTCGCTGCACTGGAAAGAGCTGAGGTCAGAGCCTCATTCATCACCAGACGGCCGGCATTGTAACCGACGTTGAGCAGGTTGACTCCGGGACCGTTTTTCCACGCAAGATAGTCGAAACCGACATCACGCAGGGTGCTTTCGCGCACTTCGTAATAGTTGAAACGGATCCGCGCCTGCGGAAGCGGACGGTCGATCAGCTTCATCCAATCCAAAGTTCCCTGAGCAGAGGTCACCGCATCACGCCAGAAGATCGTATTGGTCGCCATGTCGATACCGGAAGTACCTTCACTGGATGCCACCACATCATCAATGATCTGTTTGAGCTGTGCCGCCGCACGGTATTTCGGAGTGTAAGCAACCCGGACAATTCCGGTACCTTCAACTCTCGCGGCTTTGCCGTTTTTACCCGGCACATCCAGCTGACGGATCAAATCAGCCACATAGGGCATAAATTCTTCACCGGTGGTAACCAGATAGCCCATGCCGCGGTTACCGGCGAAGTTGACGCACTGGATGCGCGAATTGGCATTGTAACGCAGAATCGCCGATTTGACAAAGGGAACCAGATCCTGTGCCGGAAGATATTTCAATTCAAAAATCCGGCTGACCATGCGGGGATTGCCATTCACCTGCACGATCTTGATGTCCCTTACTCCGGCTTCTGCCGCTCCTGCAGTTTCCGCGGCTGCGGAAACCCCTCCCCACACTACCATAAGCAGTGCAATCAATAATAAACGCCTTTTCACAATTTCTCCTTGTTTTTGGTTGAATAAGAAAAGCGCTGCTTAAAAAATTGGAAACACCTCAGGGCAGCACCTGCAGCCCGTTGATTGCTTCCAGCTTTTGACACACCAATTCACAACTGGCTTCCAATGCCCCGATCTGTTCTTCGGAACAACTGCGCAGTTCGTTGACGATTATCCGCTCCAGTTCACGGTCGATCTGATCGAATAACTCAAGCAGATCCTTACCCGGACGGATCAATATATTACGGCGATCCCGGGGATCCTGCTCCCGGATGATCACTCCCTGTGTCGTCATCTTATCCACAAAAAGCGACGCCGCAGAACTCGACAATCCGGTCAAAGTCATCACCTGCTGAAGATTGCACGGCATCGCCAAACGGATCATCATCAGGTAATCAAGCTGTTTAAAAGAGACTTTACGGGAAAATGTCTGCCAATTACTGCGGCTGCGGATATCGCACATGCACAAACGCCGCTGATAATCGATCAAGCGGTACATTCTTTTAAAACAATCTACATTCATCGCGTGCCTCACACCACATACAAGTTCAATAGTTAAAAAACAAAAAGTTTTTAAGTTTTAATTAATATAGCACAAATACGCCTTTTGTCAAGATTTTAGCCAAACTCTCACGCTAATATCACCTTTATTTAAGGATTGTTAAATTAGCCTTACTTTATTTTCTTTCTCCTTTTCCTCTCGAAAAATACCGCCTTTTTTCCCTGAAAAAACTTGAATCCGCGGCTCAGACAGTCTATATTATTAAGCAGGCTTAATCAATTTACTTTTTTCGACATTACAGGGGTTGTCAATGAGCGTAACTGATTCGATTATTCTGATTTCCGGCTTACTGTTGATGGCAGGAGTTTTTTCCAATAAACTTTCTGCAAAATTCAACATTCCTACATTGCTGCTCTTTCTGGCGGCGGGTATCTGTGCTGAGGCGGTACTTCCTTTTGACGGCGGCAGTTACGCCCGGTACATCAACTTTTTCGGTATCATTGCCATGTGTTACATCCTCTTTTCCGGCGGCAGTGAAACCCCGCTGGATAATATCCGCCCCATCATGGTGCGGGGATTGATCCTTGCCATGCCCGGCGTGATCCTCACCGCTCTGCTGGTCGGTATCGGAGCATACTTCATGCTGGGAACAAAATTTCCCTTCTCCTGGTGTCTTCTGCTCGGTTCGCTGATCTCCTCCACCGATGCGGCGGCAGTTTTTTCCATTCTCCGCGGTCAGGGAGTGGGATTGAAAGGGTCGCTCAAACCGCTTCTGGAGTTTGAGTCCGGCAGCAACGACCCCACAGCCGCCTTCCTCACCGTGCTGATGATAAATGTGGTCATGGGCAAAAGCAGTTCTCTGGCAATTCAAGTGCCGCTGGTGATCTATCAGCTTGGCGGCGGTATCCTGCTGGGATTTCTTTTCGGCAAATTCGGCAGAAAGCTCTTTCAAATCAAACTTTCCCATGAAGGACTCTACTTCGTCACCAGTGTCGCGTGGGTACTGCTCTGCTACGGTATAACTCAGCTTTTCCGCGCCAATGGCTTTATGGCGTGTTACGTCTGCGGAGTGATTCTCAACTCCGGCCGTTACAACTACCAGAAAGCGATAACCAAGTTCCATAACGGTATCGCATGGCTGATGCAGGTGGGACTTTTCACCGTCCTCGGTTTTCTTGCCGATCCGGCAAAACTTCTGGCACCTTCGGTGTGGCTGCCGGGGATCGGTCTGGGATTGCTGCTGATGTTCATTGCCCGCCCGCTGTCAGTATTCATCTGTCTGGCAGGCAGTGATTACTCTCTGCGGGAAAAACTCATGGTCTCATGGGTGGGTATCCGCGGAGCGGCGCCTATCGTACTGGCGACTTTTCCCCTTGCCGCCGGAGTGGAAAATGCGGCATTGATGTTCCGTTTGATCTTCTTTATGGTGATCATATCCATTCTGCTCCAGGGAT
>JAZUPS010000001.1:0-2745 GCA_045605305.1 Victivallaceae bacterium | reverse complement strand
GGCGAGGCAATGGCGTTCTGGGCTCGCGTCTTTGAAAAAGTGTGTAAACTTTCCATGCTGTATGCGGTGAGTCAGAATCCAGTTAAGCCCGTTATTTCCGTTGATGCCGTCAAGTGGGCATCAGCCTTTGTGGAATATGTCACCGACCAGATGCTTTTTATGGTGGATAATTATTCCTACGAAAACGTTTTTGACGAAAAATGCCGCAAGGCGGTGCGATATATTCGTGATGCCGGAGGACGTGTTGCCCATGGCGTTCTGCTCAAAAGAATGCATGAATCCAAGGAAGTTTTCAAACAGATTATTGAAACCATGGAAGAAAACGGGACAATTACACACGAAATCAAAGGGTCTGGTCCAAGTATGACCAAATTCTACATTTTGCGCTGACAGCAACTCCCCAACAGCAATCATGATTCCGTCTGAAAAGGAAAAAAAAATGGAGCACCACCTTGGGAATTAAGGAAGTAAGCCGGGAAGAAAGAATAAGAGATAAATATATAATAATAAGTTGTTTATAATTCTCTATTCTGTTAATTCCCTAATTCCCACGACACGCATTTTTCTTTATTTTTTGTCGTTTTTGCCCCCTTTACGCGTTATAGCTGTGAATTGGGGAATTGGGGAATTACCCCCATCCAATTATGCCGACTTCGGCACATTTGCCCACATTTACCCCGTGTTGCCGCTTCGCCGGAAGTGGAATAACGGCTTGCCTTGCCGGGAGATGCCCCCAGAAAGGGCGTTTCTGGGCGTTCTGACGGGCTTCGTTCCGGAGGGGACGATTATGAGGCGGCAAGGGTCGATATATGCTTGATGATCAAATGGTTCCCCCCTATGGGGATATTTGAGAGGGCGCGCGGAAGGACTCGACATATCAAGCAGAGTTGGTTGCGGACCGATAAAACGAGCGTAAACGGCACGCCCACAAAGCCCCAGAAATGCCCCTGTAACGCTTGAAAGCACTTTCACCGATAACGGTTGCAGATTGCTCGCAACTGCCGCCTGCGGGGCTGTGTTTGGTTATTCCGGCAATAAAAATGTGTCGTAGTTCTCCGGTGTCAAAATTTCTGTTTGAGCGTCTGGATATGCATTTCGGAATGCTAACGGTATCTTGGCTTTGGATGCTGGATTCGCTTTCATTTCCCAAGCGTACAGTGTTTCTGCAGTTTTTTCGAGATAATCAATCTCTTTGCTTTGCGGAGCGGTTGTTCTCCAAAAGAATCGTTGTGGAGGAAATGGTTGGTTCAGCGTATTTTTCAAGCGTTCCAGAATAAGGTAATTTTCCCATAATCCGCCTTTATCGGTTCTGGACTCTATGCGGCTAAAATTACCCATAACAGCATTGCGGATACCTAAATCATAGAAATATATTTTTTTACCTTTTTTGATCTCATTGCGCAAGTTTCCACTGTATGCTGGCAGGGAAAATACGACATAGGTCTTTTCCAACAGATCAATATAGGTTTCTACGGTTTTACGGTCTGCTCCGGTTAAAGAAGCAAGTTCATTCAAACTTACTTCAGAACCGACCTGCATGGCAAGAGCTTTCACGAGGTTATCAAGAATTTTTGTTTTCTTGAGACCATCAAGGGCATAGATGTCTTTGAAAAGATAACTTCCGACTAACTCACTCAAAAGTCGTGCGGAGTCTTCCGGATGTGTTACAATATCCGGATATGCGCCAAAAAGAAGTCGCTGCTCCAGACACTGTTTTTCTGCCAAAAGACCATTTTGAGCAACCATTTCAGAAAATGATAACGGTAAAAGACGATATTCGAATTTACGCCCTGTCAATGGTTCGGATGTTTTGTCAGCCAATTCAAAGGAGGAAGATCCCGATGCAATAATTTGAACGTCAGGAATCTCATCGGTTATGAGCTTTAAAGCAAGACCGACATTGGAGACACGCTGAGCCTCATCAAGTACAAGGATTTTTTTCTTGCCAAGAATCAATTTCCAACGTGCAACGGTAATGCGATCAAGTTCAGCCCGAACATCCGGACTGTCTCCATTCAACCAAAGGACATCGTTAGTCCATTCATTTGTAATATGACGAATCATTGTAGTTTTGCCACACTGACGCGGACCATAAACGATAATAGCTTTTCCGGTAAACATACGGCTTTTGATGTCCGGCTCTAAATATCGGGAAATATAAGTCATATTGCCTCCTATTCCATTTTTACATAAGTTTTCTTGAATCTCACTCCACAATATAACACATTTTTTGTGTTTTTCAAGAAAAACAAAGGATTTTAGGAGTAAAAACCGCAAAGAACTTAAGTTTTTATGGAATATAGTAAAAATCAAACGAAAGGAAACCTATGAATATTTCCAATATGAAAGTATCGGACATCCGTCCGTATGAAAAGAATCCACGCCTCAATGAAGGGGCGGTGGATGCTGTTGCCGCCAGTATCAAAGAGTTCGGGTGGCGTGCGCCGATTGTGGTCGACAAGGAGATGGTAATCATCTGCGGTCACACCCGGTTGCTCGCTGCAAAGAAACTCGGTCTTGATGTTGTTCCGGTCCATGTCGCCGACAACCTTACTCCGGAACAGGTTCAAGCCTACCGTATCGCAGACAATAAGACCGGCGAAATTGCGGAGTGGGATTACTCCCTTTTGCCACTTGAACTTCAGGAATTGCAGGAGGCCAACTTTGACCTGTCGCTCTTGGGCTTCGATGCGGACGAACTGGATAAACTTCTGAACGGCGAAGCCGAGGAAATCGCCGAGGGGG